>NZ_SMKS01000050.1:0-44431 GCF_004348435.1 Saccharopolyspora terrae
GCGCGCCAACCGATACGCTTCCCACCGAGGTCTCCGGATAGATGTTGATCTTCTTCGTCGCTGATCCATCTACCGGAGACCTCACTATGTTCAACCACCGGGCCCCACGTTCCTAAACAGCTCCTAGGCGTTGATGCTGTCGGTCTCGCTACCAACCCGCTCGGCACGCTCGCGAGCTGGGGCGTCAGCTACCTGATGGAGCACGTCTCCTTCTTGAGGGAACCGTTCGACGCACTGATGGGCAACCCTGACGCAATCGGGGGTATGTCCAGTACTTGGGAAAACATCGGCAAAGAGCTCGCGGCAGTAAGCCAGGACTACGCTAATGCAGTGAAAGGCACGACCGCCTGGGAAGGCAAAGCAGGAGACGCCTATCGAGCCCTCGGCGACGACACCGCGAAGACAATCGAAGCGCTGGGTGAAGCGTGCAACGGCATGAAATCAGCCGTGGACGGAGCAGGTGCCGTCGTCGGTGCCGTGCGCGGAATAGTCCGCGACATGATCGCCGGAGCGGTTGGCGAGATCATTTCGATCGTGCTCAAGTGGGGTATCGCGGCTGTTGCCACTGCCGGTATCGCCGCTGGCGGCATGATCGCCGAGGCTGTCACGACCGCGATCCGTTGGGGCAACAAGATCGCAGGTTGGATGGAGAAGCTTGCAAGCATCCTCAAGAAACTGTGGGACTGCATGGACAAGCTCGGATCCGCTGGTAAGGCCGTCAAGGGCAAGATCGATGCCTTCTTCACAGGGCTTGCGAATCCTCCCGCAGCCAGCATTGCCAACACCAGCGCGCAGAAGGCTTTCGACAGTCAAGCGATCCAGAACACGGGCCGTGGCCTGGAGGGCAGCACGACCAGCGCCGCAAAGGATGCGTTGGCTGGTTTTAAGGCTGGCGGTACTGAGTACAAACCCTGGGCACAGGGTGATCTGTTCAAGTCACCCGCGGTCGACCTAGGACCGCAGAGCGGCGCGAACAAGTTCGGTTATGAAGTCGCCAAAGGTGCTGCAGCCACCGATGACGGCAAAGACTCTGACCGGGAGGAGGCGAAGTAGGCCATGGAACTGTGGAACTCAAACAACCTCGCTGTCCGACTGGCGAAGCTGGCCGGTGGACTGGTGGTCACGGCAGCCGTTCTTATGCTGTGGCCGACGATCGTCTTCTCGTTCCCGCAAAAGCACAGCAGTCCAAATGCGACAGCACTCGTCCATTCATGCGAGGACACCGGCCCGATCACTCGACGCGGATTCGGGCACAACTGGGACTGCTCCATCAAGGTTCGGGACGACGAGACCGGCAAGACCTGGACCGCTAACGTCGACATGAACTTCTTCACCCCAGACGACGTAGGCAAGGAAAAGCGACTCACTTGGGGTTACGGCGGCGGCCGATACAACAACAACACCGAATTGCGAACATACACACCAGCCGAAGGGTACTCAGCCGGAGTTTTCACGCTCATCGGTTGCCTCGCGGGCGTTGTCATCGTTCCTGCCGCACTGTGGATGCTTGCGAAGTCCATCATCTGGTCGTTCTCCCGAGAAGAGCAGCGGAAGTTCTGGGAGAAGATCAACGGAACGACCGAAGAACAGGCCGCGAAGAAGCAACAGCAAGCCGAAGAGCGAGCGCAACGACAGCAAGCACGGCAGAGGTCCGCTGACATCAAGGAAGCCCGCCGAAAAGCGAAGGAACAGCGGAAAGCCGACCGCTAGTGCAGAAGGTCTGGCCTGACTTCTGAAACTGCCCGGGTGATCCGTTGGACGACGGATTTCCCGGGCAGTTTGAGCTGCGGTGAATCCGACTGCTGCTTGTCGAGGATCTGCGCGTGACGCCTGACGAAGCCGTCGTCGACGGGTTGGAACAGCAGAGCCGCAGACCCGGCTTCGAGACGAAGGCCAGGAGGAACAGCATCCCGGCCAGGAGTCCCCAGCTCTCCCGATACGAGACCCGCCTGGCCGAATCGCTGGGAGCCCACAGTTCTGTCTGCACGGCATCCACCCTATGAAACGTCCTGAGACGGTAGGGGCGGTTCCGAGGTGAACCGCCCCGCCCAGCTCACAGCTGGGTGAGGATTTCGTTGCCGTCTTCTGTGATGAGGATGGTGTGCTCGAACTGGGCGGTCCAGCTCTTGTCCTTGGTGGTGACCGTCCAGCCGTCTTCCCACATGTCGTACTCGTGGGTGCCGAGGGTGATCATCGGCTCGATGGTGAAGGTCATGCCCGGTTCCAGGACGGTGTCCACCGACGGCTCGTCGTAGTGCAGGATCACCAGTCCGCTGTGGAACGAGCGGCCGATGCCGTGGCCGGTGAAGTCGCGGACGACGCCGTAGCCGAAGCGCTTGGCGTAGGACTCGATGACGCGGCCGATCACGTTGAGCTGGCGGCCCGGCTTGGCGGCCTTGATGCCGCGCATCGTCGCCTCGTGGGTGCGCTCGACCAGCAGGCGGGCCTCCTCGGAGACGTCGCCGGCCAGGAAGGTCGCGTTCGTGTCGCCGTGCACGCCACCGATGTAGCCGGTGACGTCGACGTTGACGATGTCGCCGTCCTCGATGACCGTCGAGTCCGGGATGCCGTGGCAGATCACCTCGTTGAGCGAGGTGCAGCAGGACTTCTGGAAGCCCCGGTAACCCAGCGTCGACGGATACGCACCGTGGTCGAGCAGGAACTCGTGCACCACGGCGTCGACGGAGTCGGTGGTGACGCCCGGCTGGATCGCCTTGCCCGCCTCGGCCAGCGCCTGAGCGGCGAGCTTGCCCGCGAAGCGCATCGCCTCGATGACCTCGGGCGGCTGCACGTCGGGGTCGGTGTTGCGCTGGGGAGCCGGTTTGTCCACGTACTCGGGACGCTCGATGTGCGCTGGGACTTGGCGGCGCGGCGTCGCAACGCCTGGCTTCAACGGGGCTCGAACCGGCATGCCCCCCACTTTAACCACGTAGGCCGCCACGACTCCGGGCGGTAACGGCACCACGCGGAACCATCCGCGATGTGGAACGCCACCGCCCGGACTTCGGGAGAGCTCAGGCCGGGGACGCGGTCGCCAGGCCCGCCTCCTTCGCGGCTTCGATGAGCGCCGGGTCGTAGGAGACGTAGGTCACCGGCTCGTTGCGGATGCCGCACGCCGAGGCGAGGTGGATCGCGTCGACCGGTCCGAGGTCGGCGCGCAGCTCGCTGGCCGTGTCGAGCACTTCCTGCTGCACCGGCAGCGTCTCCAGCTTGGACACCACGATGGAGGCCAGGTCCTCGGCGGCCGGGCCCTGCTCGCGGAAGTTGCGCAGCACGTCGACCTTGGACAGCGCGCTGGTCACCCGCGGCTGCTCCCAGCGATCGCGGATCCACTGGCTCAGCGCCTGGCTCTCCGGTTCGGGGGCGATCATCTTGATCAGCGCGGAAGAGTCGAAGTAGATCAAAACCACTCCTGTTCACACCTGGGGCGACGCCGACGGCCTTCGGGGGAGGCGGTGCCGGCGCGGTTCGTCGGGGTGCCCGCCGGGATCACGGCGGGCCGATGCGCGTCCGGACGAGGCCGGACACCTGGTTCGCCCATCGTTGCGGCAACACAACGTGGCGAGCGGGGTCGCACATCGGAGGTGGCCACACCGGTGACGACCCACCGAGCGCAGCAACGAACCGTCACCACTGCGCTCGATGGGCTACAACCTAGCACCCAACTGACCCTAAGTGATCACCCAAACACGTGAAGCAACATCTCCGGTTCTCATCACAGACCGCCGAGAAAGCGCTTGGCCGCGTCCACGGACGGGCCGGACGCCCCCGCATCGGTGATGAGCACCGCGAACGCCACGTCGTCGCGGTAGCCGACGAACCAGCCGTGCGAGTGGGTGCCGTCGCCGAACTGCGCGGTGCCGGTCTTGCCGCGGACCTCGCCCGAACCCGCCAGACCGCGGGCGGTGCCGCCGGTGACGACCTCGCGCATCATCGAGCGCAGCTGCTCCAACGACGCCGGGTTGATCTTCTCCGGCTGGGAGTCGGCGGTGGTCTGCTGACCGCGCATCAGCGTCGGCGTCGGCATCCCGCCGTTGGCGACCGTCGCCGCCGCCAGCGCCATCCCGAACGGGCTCGCCAGCACCTTGCCCTGGCCGATGCCGTTGGCCGCGTGCTGCGTGACCGTCTCGGCGTTGGAGACCTTGCCGGTGATCGTCGTCGAGCCGGGCATGTCGAAGTCGACGCCGATGCCGAACTTCTTGGCCTCCTTCGGCAGCGCGTCGTCGGGCAGGTCCACCGACAGCTGCGCGAACGTCGTGTTGCAGGAGTGGGCGAACGCGGTGTGCAGCGGCACCCGGCCCAGGTCGAATTCCTTGTCGTTGGGCAAGGTCATGCCGTCGAAGACCTTCTTCGGCGGGCACTCGACCGGGGTGTCGGCGCGGACCTTGCCCGACTCCAGCGCCGCCGCTCCCGTGACGATCTTGAACGTCGAGCCGGGCGGGTACTGCCCGGACAGCGCCATCGGCCCCTGCGCGTCGGCCGGGTCGTTCTGCGCGACCGCCAGCACCTCACCGTTGGAGGGCTTCATCGCCACGATCATCGCGGGCTGCGGGACCGGGTCCAGCGCCTGCTCTGCGGCGCGCTGCGTGCGGTCCGACAGCGTCACCGAGGTCGGCGGGACCGGCTTCTCGGCGACGGTGTGCAGCTTGCTGATCTCGTTGCCCTTGGTGTCGGCGACGGCGACCTGCCAGCCGGCGTTGGCCTTGACCTGCTCGTCGACCTTCTTCGACACACCGGCCAGCACCTGCCCGGCGTAACCGCGCTCGGAGGCCAGCAGTCGCACCTGCGCCGGGAACCGCACGCCGGGCAGGTCGTAGATGCTGGAGCGGACCTTGTCGTAGTCGGCCTGCCGCAGCGTGACGACCTGGTACGGCTGGCCGGGCGGGGTCTTGCCGACGCCCTCGACGATGGACTGCTGGGTGATCTCGGGGTCGACCTCGCGCAGCGCGCCGGCGAGCTTGCCCGCCACGCCTGGCACGTCACCGGCCTCCTGGCCGTTGAGGCTGACCGTGACCACCGGCTCCGGCCCCATCAGCTGCTTGCCCTCCGAGCCCGTCACGGGCCCGGGCGCGGGCAGCACCTCGCTGTAGGTGAGCGTCTGACCGGCCTTGAGCTTCGGGTGGACCGCCGAAGGGGCCCACAGGACCTTCCAGCCCTCGGACTCCTCGGCGAGCTGCACCGTGTTGGTGTACCGCCACACCTTGCCGTCGCCGAAGTCCCAGGAGAGGTCGTACTTGGCCGCCGCGCCCTGCTCGTTCTCGGTCACCTGGCCCAAGCTCGCGTGCGACGCGGTCGGGGCGAGCGTCTTGCGCACCTGCTCCAGCGTGCGGCGCGCGGCGTCGGGGTTGTTGGTCTGAGCCGCCGCACCCGCCACATCACCTGCGGCGACGGCGTTGACGAATGCGGTGGCGACGTCCTTCTCGGATGGTCCGGTGCTGCACCCGGCCACTGGAATCAGCAGCGTTGCGGCGAGCCCGGCCATGATCCGCGAGGAATGCATGCCCGCGAGTATGCCGAAGTCTTGCAGGACACCGAATCTGGGCTCCGGCATAGCGCGCAGAGCGGACGAAACCGCTCTACAGCAGAACAGTCGCGAACTCGCCGACGCTCCGGAAACCGACCTTCTGGTAGGCGGCTCGGGCGGCGACGTTGTAGCCGTTGACGTACAGGCTCGCGGTGCGCCCGAGGCCGCGCACGAGGCGGTCGGCCACCGCCGCCGTCCCGGCGGTTCCCAAGCCCGTGCTGCGACGATCCGGGTGCACCCAGACGCCCTGGATCTGGCCCACGGTCGACGACAGCGCGCCGATCTCGGCCTTGAACACGACTTCGCCGTCCTCGAAGCGCGCGAACGCCCGGCCGCCCGCGATGAGATCGGCCACCCTCGCCCGGTACCCGGCGGCGCCGCCGTCGGTCGAGGGGTCCACGCCCACCTCCTCGGTGAACATGGCCACCGCCGCGGGCAGGTAGCGCTCCAGCTCGTCCGGCCGCACCGAGCGCACCAGCGGGTCGGGGTCGACGTGCGGGCGCTCGGACAGCGCCATCAGCGGCTGCTCGGCGCGGACCTCGCGCGCGGGCCCCCACTGGGCCTCGACCTCCTCCCACAGCGCCAGCACCTGCTCGGACGGGCCGACCAGCGAGGAGCACACGCGGCGACGCCGAAGCGCGCGATCGGCGAAGGCGCGCATCGCGTCCGGGCCACCGCGCAGCGGGACCAGGTTCGCGCCCGAGAAGCACATGCCGCTCAGCCGGTTGCCGTAGCCCCAGAGCTCACCGCCCAGGCGCAACGGGTGGACACCGGCCTCCTCGACGCGCGCCGCGACCATGCAGGCGGCCACGGGCGCGGAGTCCAGCGCGGAGCGGACCAGATTCGCGTCCCGTTCCTCCATCAAGCGGGCACCGGCAACCTTGAGCACCAGCCAAGACTGCCAGAAATACCACGCGAACGGCTGATCGGCGGAGATCAAGCGAGTCGAACACAGCTGCGGTCACCCGTTCGGAGCAGCGACAACACCGGGAAAGCGAATCGGCCGCCCGGACGGATCCGGACGGCCGATGTGCGCGATGTCGCGTCAGCTGACGGTGACGGTCGGGCTCGCGCCCTCCTCCACGGTCTCGCCCATGTCCTCGGCGATGCGCATGGCCTCTTCGATCAGCGTCTCGACGATCTGGTGCTCGGGCACGGTCTTGATGACCTCGCCCTTGACGAAGATCTGGCCCTTGCCGTTGCCGGAGGCCACGCCCAGGTCCGCCTCGCGGGCTTCACCGGGGCCGTTGACGACGCAGCCCATGACCGCGACGCGCAGCGGGACCTCCATGCCCTCCAGACCGGCGGTGACCTCGTCCGCGAGCTTGTAGACGTCGACCTGGGCGCGTCCGCAGGACGGGCAGGAGACGATCTCCAGCTTGCGCGGCCGCAGGTTCAGCGACTGCAGGATCTGGGTGCCGACCTTGATCTCTTCCACCGGCGGAGCCGACAGCGAGACCCGGATCGTGTCGCCGATGCCCTGGCGCAGCAGAGCGCCGAAGGCGGTGGCCGACTTGATGGTGCCCTGGAAGGCCGGGCCGGCCTCGGTGACACCGAGGTGCAGCGGGTAGTCGCACTGCTCGGCCAGGATCTCGTAGGCGCGCACCATGACCACCGGGTCGTTGTGCTTGACCGAGATCTTGATGTCGTGGAAGTCGTGCTCGGCGAACAGGCCCGCTTCCCACAGCGCCGACTCGGCCAGCGCCTCAGGGGTGGCCTTGCCGTACTTCTCCATCAGGCGCGGGTCGAGGGAGCCGGCGTTGACGCCGATGCGGATCGGCGTGCCGTGGTCCTTCGCGGCCTGCGCGATCTCCTTGACCTTGTCGTCGAACTTCTTGATGTTGCCGGGGTTCACGCGCACCGCGGCACAACCCGCTTCGATCGCCGCGAAGACGTACTTCGGCTGGAAGTGGATGTCGGCGATGACCGGGATCTGCGACTTCGTCGCGATGGCCGGCAGGGCTTCGGCGTCATCGGCGCTCGGGCACGCGACCCGGACGATGTCGCAGCCTGCGGCGGTGAGTTCGGCGATCTGCTGCAGCGTGCTGTTGATGTCTGCGGTGACGGTCGTGGTCATGGTCTGCACGGAGATCGGGCTTTCACTGCCCACTCCGACCGGTCCGACCTGCAACTGGCGAGTCTTACGCCGCTCCGCGAGCACCGGGGCCGGGCCTCCGGGCATGCCCAGATCGACGGTCATCGATACCTCTCCACCTCTTCTGGTGTGCTTCGGACGGTGTCCCGCCCGCATTCCACGATACCGGCGCACCTTCATCCGGCTGGACGTCCGGGCGTCTGACGGATCACGTTGGGTGATCGACATCGGCCGTTCATGTCCCGTTCGGCCCACGACTTCGAGCCGCGCATCACCCTATCGGCGATATTGCGCTCACAAGCACGCGCCATCGCGGTCACCGAGGACGACACGTCGTCCCCGGCTGTGAACCCGGTCCACCACAGCGGTGAAATCGCCTGGCGCCTGCGGACCCGTTGCCACAGGTGCGGGACTCAGCTCGCAGCTGAGCGAACCGACCACGCCCCTAGTACAAGGTCACCGGGTTCACGATGTCGGCGACGAGGACCAGCAGCGAGTAGGCGATGAAGATGAGGCTGACCGCGTAGGCCAACGGCATCAGGCGCGCTGTGTCGAACGGTCCCGGGTCCGGGCGCCGGACCAGCTTGGCGAAGCCGCGCCGGACCCACTCCCAGGCCGCGCCCGCGATGTGCCCGCCGTCGAGCGGCAGCAGCGGCAGCATGTTGAACACGAACAGCGACAGGTTCACGCCCGCGAGCAGGTTGAACATCAGGATGACGCGCTCGTCGACGCCGAACTGCTCGGTGGCCAGCACCTCACCGCCGAGGCGGCTGGCACCGACGATGCCCACCGGCGAGTCCTTGTGCCGCTCACCGCCGAAGATGGCGCTGACCAGGTCCGGGACGCGCTGCGGCAGCTCGACGATCTTCTGCGCGGTCAGGCCGACGAACTCGCCGATGGTGCTCACCACACCACCGATGTCCTGCTTGACCAGTTCCGACGTCGGCGAGAGGCCCAGGAAGCCGACCGTCTCGTACTCGCTGGTCGAGTTCAGCTTGGGCCGCTCGGTCTGCATCAGGGCCGCGTTGAGCGTCTCCCGGTGCCCGTCGCGCTCGACCACGACCGGGACCGAGCCCTTCGACTGGCGGATCTCCTGCTGCAGGTCTTCCCAGGACTGGAACGGCTTGCCGTTGAACTCCACGATCCGGTCGCCCGGCTTGAACCCGGCCGCGGCCGCGGGCGAGGGCTTCGCCCCGGGCGGGCACTTCTGGGTGTCCGGCGCGTTGGCGGGCAGCACGCACTCGCTGACCGAGGAGACCGTCAGCGTCGGGGTGTTGATGCCGTGGCCCATCAGGATCGCGGCGAAGATGCCGACCGCCAGGATCAGGTTCATCACCGGCCCGGCCATCATCACGATGATCCGCTTCCACGGGGACCGCTGGTAGAACTGCCGGTGCGCGTCCTCGGGCGTGACGTCCTCGGCCGACATCTGCCGCGCGTCCTCGATCATCGCCCGCCACGGGGCCGAGGACGCGGTGCGGCCGTGCTCCTCGTCCTTCTTCGGCGGGAACATGCCGATCATCCGGATGTAGCCGCCGAACGGGATGAGCTTGAGGCCGTACTCGGTGTCGCCCTTCTTGCGCGACCAGATGGTGCGGCCGAAGCCGACCATGTACTCGGTGACCTTGACGCCGAACATCTTGGCTGTCGCGAGATGACCCAGCTCGTGCCACGCGATGGAGAACAGCAGCCCGAAGAAGAAGATCAGAATGCCAACGACGACCAGCACTACTCCGCCTTCCCTCCGGCCAGCTCGCGCGCCCGGGTCCGCGCCCAGTCCTCGGCTGCGAAGATCTCATCAAGTCCCGACGGCTCGCCGCGCCACTGGTCGGCAGCGGAGAGCGTGTCACCAACAGTCTGCACGATCTCGGTGAACCGGAGTCGGCCGTCGACGAACGCGGCCAGCGCTTCCTCGTTGGCGGCGTTGTAGATCGCGGGCAGGCATCCCCCGCCGGAACCGGCCGCCCGGGCCAGCTCGACGGCCGGGAACGTCTCGTGGTCCAGCGGCTCGAAGGTCCACGCCTGGGCCTCGTCGAACGTCAGCCGCGGCGCGACCCCGGGAACGCGGCGCGGCCACTCCAGGCCCATCGCGATCGGGATCTTCATGTTCGGCGGGCTGGCCTGCGCGATCGTCGCGCCGTCGGTGTAGGTGACCATCGAGTGCACGATCGACTGGGGGTGCACGACGACGTCGATGCGCGGGTAGTCGACGCCGAACAGCAGGTGCGCCTCGATGAGCTCCAGGCCCTTGTTGACCAGGGTCGCCGAGTTGATCGTGACGACGTTGCCCATCGCCCAGGTCGGGTGGGCCAGCGCCTGCTGCACGGTGACCTCGGCCAGTTCCTCGCGCTTGCGGCCGCGGAACGGGCCGCCCGAGGCGGTCAGCACCAGCCGGTCCACGTCGCTGTTGTCGTTGCCGAGCAGGCACTGGGCCAGCGCGGAGTGCTCGGAGTCGACCGGGACCAGCTGTCCGGGCGCGGCCTTGTCCAGCACCAGCGCGCCACCGGCGACCAGCGATTCCTTGTTGGCCAGGGCGAGCTGAGCGCCCGTCTCCAGGGCGGCCAGCGTCAGGCGCAGACCTCGGGAGCCGTCGACGCTGTTGAGGATCACGTCGGCCGGCGCGGCGTCGATGAGGTCCAGGGCGGACTCCGGCCCGGCCAGCAGGCGCGGCAGCTTGAAGTCACCCTCGGCGTAGCCGCGCTTCTGCGCCTCCGAGTAGAGGGCCAGCTGGACGTCCTCGGCGGCTGTGCCCTTCGCCACTGCGATGACCGGCACCTGGAACTCCAGCGCCTGCGCGGCCAGCGCCTGCGGGTCGCTGCCGCCCGCGGCGAGTCCCACGACCTGGAAGCGGTCGGGGTTGTCGCGCATCACGTCAAGTGCCTGGGTACCGATCGAACCGGTGGAGCCGAGCACCAGAACGGTGCGCGGAGTGGTGTCGCTCTGTGTGCTCGTGTCCGCGTGCATCGCCGCCATTGTCCCTGAAGCAGGTGAGCAGGTGGTCCTCGCGGTGCACAAATCACCATCAGGAGTCACGATCGGCTTACCGGCCGCAGCCCGATGAACTAAGGAGGCCGTCATGGGGATCATCGGATGGATCGTTCTGGGCTTGATCGTGGGAGCAATCGCGAAGCTGATCATGCCGGGCAAGGACCCTGGCGGGATCATCGTCACCATGCTGCTCGGCGTGGTCGGCGCTTTCCTCGGCGGGCTGCTCGGCCAGTGGATCTTCGGAATCGGCCTCAACACGTTCTGGTCGCTGCAAACCTGGATCGTGGCGATCGTGGGATCGCTCATCGTCCTCGGCATCTACCGCGTCATCGTCGGCCGCAAGGCGGTCAAGGGCTGATAGGCACGGGGGGCAATTCACCGGGGTGCCGCGCGAGCCGAGTTCGCGCGGCACCTTTTTCGCTGCTGATGCCGGGCAGGTGGGCGCTGCGACGCCGATCGGGTGTGCGAGGATGAGAGCGATCGTGGATCGCCGCCCGGCGATGCGCGAAACCCAAGCAACAGGCTTTCCGGCCGCGCGTGGCCGGTGTGGCGCAGGAGGGGAACGTGGCGAGCACCGAGCTGGAGAAGAAGCCCAGCCAGGCCATCGACCCGGCCGAGGAACCGTCGGTCGAGTGGGGCTGGCACGGCGGTTTCCCGAAGGGCACCCAGATCGCCGGCTGGTTCTCGGTCGTCGCGGTCCTGTGCATGCTCATCGGCAACCACCAGGGCATCCTCAGTGGCGGCGGGCACTTCAAGATGGAAGATGTCTGGCTCATCGGCACGGCCGTGGTCCTGGCCCTCGGCCTGTTCTACGACTTGGCCAAGAACAAGCGCCGTCGCTGACCCAGAACCTCGAAGAAGCCGCCCCCGGAACCCCGAGGGCGGCTTTTCACTGTTCAGAGCGGTCGTGGCGACAGTATTGGCCAGAACCGCCCGCTGGTGCGCTCAGCGCAACGCGTGCCGGGAGAAGAAGTCCATGATCAGCGGAGTGGCGTCGATCGGCGCGGGCTGATCGGAGTCCGGGTTCGGGTGCGTCGCCGGCCAGTCGTGCGCGACCGAGTCCATCCGGTAGTGCGCGACCTCGGCTCCCCCGTCGCACGCCCGGTGCTCCACCTGGTGGACCCCGTCGCCGACGTCGCGGGTGACGGGATCGGGGTCGCAGCCGTTGCGCTCGGCCCAGCCCGCCAGCCAGTCCATGATCGGCGGGAGCCCGCGCTCCGCGTCGCCGTCGTAGGGGATCGTCTCGTCCAGAGACCCGTGGAAGTCGAGGATCGGCGCCGGGCGCGTGGGCTCGCAGGCGCCGCCCTGCGGGTAGAAGGCACCGGAGACCGGGGCGAAGGCCGCGATCCGGTCGCTCATCCGGCAGGCGAGGACCCCGGTGAAACCGCCGCCGTTGGACTTGCCCGCCGCGTAGATCCGAGCCGGGTCGACGCAGAGATCGCGCTGCAGCTCGTCGAGCAGGTCGCCGGTGAACCGGACGTCGTCGACGTCCGCCGAGTACGGAGCCCCCTGCCAGGCCGTCTCGCCGTCGGTCCCGACGAGCCCCTGCGGGTACACCGCGATGGCGTCCGTGCCGGAGAACTCCGAGAGCTCCTCCTGGTACGCGGAGTCCCGCGAGTGCCCGTGGAACGACAGCACCAGCGGAGTCGGCCGCAGCGGCACGTAGTTCTCCGGCACGTGCAGCAGGTAGGTGCGGGTGATGCCACCCGACACGATCTCCTCGGTCACCGATTCCCCGGGCGCGACGGCGGTGTTCCCGCAGCCCGTCGACACCGCCCGGTGATCGGGCGCCTCCGCGTGGGCGGGAGCGGCGAGCAGCACCAGCGCCGCCGCCGCGACGATCGAATGAACCGCTGCGCCACGAATTCTCAGGTCAGGCACCGTTGCCTCCCAGCTCGATCACTCAGACCTGAGGATCATCGGCCACCGGAGGCGGAACAGGCCACTTCTGTTCATTGCGGTCACGAATTCACGGCCGCGCCGAGGGCTACTCCTCGGCTGCGAGCTGGCCGCAGGCCGCGGCGATCTCCTGGCCGCGGGTGTCCCGGACCGTGCAGGAGACCCCGGTTTCGCGGACCCTGCGAACGAACTCGCGCTCGACCGGCTTCGGGCTGGCGTCCCACTTGCTGCCCGGGGTGGGGTTCAGCGGGATCAGGTTGACGTGCGCGAACTGGCCCAGGTGCTTCTTGAGCAGCTTGCCGAGCAGGTCTGCGCGCCACGGCTGGTCGTTGATGTCGCGGATCAGCGCGTACTCGATCGACACCCGGCGGCCGGTGTGGTCGGCGTAGCCGCGAGCGGCCTCCAGGACCTCGGCGACGTTCCAGCGGTTGTTGACCGGCACCAGCGTGTCGCGCAGCTCGTCGTCCGGGGTGTGCAGCGACACCGCGAGCGTGACGTGCAGGTTCTCGGCGGTCATCTTCCGGATCGCCGGCACCAGGCCGACGGTGGAGACGGTGACCGAGCGCTGCGAGAGCCCCAGGCCGTCGGGCGCGGGATCGCAGATGCGGTGCACCGCGTCGATCACCCGGCGGTAGTTGGCCAGCGGCTCGCCCATGCCCATGAACACCACGTTCGACAGCCGCCCGGGTCCGCCCGGGACCTCGCCGTCGCGCATCATGGCCGCCGCCGAGCGGACCTGGTCGACGATCTCGGCGGTGGAGAGGTTGCGCTGCAGACCGCCCTGGCCGGTGGCGCAGAACGGGCAGGCCATGCCGCATCCGGCCTGGCTGGAGATGCACACCGTCGCGCGGTCCGGGTAGCGCATCAGGACGCTCTCCAACAGCGTTCCGTCGTGCGCCTTCCACAGCGTCTTGCGGGTGGTGCCCTCATCGGTGTCGAGGTTGCGCACCGGGTTGAGCAGCTGCGGCAGCAGGGCCGCGCCCAGCGCCTCGCGGCTGCCCGCCGGGATGTCGGTCATCGACTCGACGTCGGCGTTGAGCCTGCCGAAGTAGTGGTTGGCCAGCTGCTTGGCGCGGAACGGCTTCTCCCCCAGCTCGGCGACGACGGCCTTCCGCTCCTCGGCGGAGAGGTCGGCGAGGTGGCGCGGCGGCTTGCCGCGGCGCGGGGCGTCGAAGACGAGCGGCAGGGATTTCGTAGACATAGCGCCCTACAGTCTCCCACGTCCGCGGACGACCTTGGCGGGCAGCCGGTGGAGCCGCCCCGTTGGCCCTCGCGGCACCCCGAGGTATGGTTTTCGGCGTGGCGAAACCCGGACTTGCGAGTCGCCGAAACACGGCCGTCCTGGCCGTGGTCGCGATGCTGGTGTCAGCGTGCGGCACCGGTCTGAGCCGGCCCGATGACGGCCGCAAGCACGTCGTCACCACGTTCACCGTGCTCGCGGACATGGCGCGCAACATCGCCGGCGACGCCCTGGTCGTCGAGTCGATCACCAAACCGGGCGCGGAGATCCACGAGTACGAACCCACCCCCAGCGACATGCTCAAGGCCGCCAAGGCCGACGTGGTGCTGGACAACGGCCTCGGGCTGGAACGCTGGTTCGACCGGTTCGTGCAGCGCAGCGAGGCCGAGCACGTGACGCTCAGCGAAGGCGTCGAGCCCGTTCCGATCCGCAGCGGTGAGTACCAGGGCAAGGCCAACCCGCACGCGTGGATGTCACCGCGCACCGCCGCCATCTACGTCGCCAACATCACCGACACCTTCATCCGGATCGACCCCGCGCACGAAGCGACCTTCCGCGCGAACGCCGACGCCTACCTCGCCCGGCTCGCCGAGATCGACCGGTACCTGCACGACGAGCTCGCCGAGCTGCCCGAGTCGCGGCGGGCGCTGGTCAGCTGCGAAGGGGCCTTCTCGTACCTGGCGCGCGACGCCGGTCTGAGCGAGGCGTACCTGTGGCCGGTCAACAGCGAGTCCGAGGGCACGCCGCAGCAGATCAAGGACACCACCCGGTTCGTCCGCGCCAACGGCGTCCCGACGGTGTTCTGCGAGTCCACCGTCAACGACGGCCCGCAACGCCAGGTCGCCCGCGAAACCGGGGCGAAGCTGGGCGGCAAGCTCTACGTCGACTCGCTGTCCGGTCCCGAGGGGCCGGTCCCGACCTACCTCGACCTGCTGCGCCACGACGCGCACGTCATCGTCGCCGGACTGCGCGGAGGGACACCTTGACCGCCATCAGCGCCCACCACGTGACCGTCCGCTACGGCGACGTGCTCGCCCTCGACGACGTGTCGGTGGACATCCGCGAAGGACGCATCTGCGGCCTGCTGGGGATGAACGGATCGGGCAAGTCCACGTTCTTCAAATCCCTGATGGGCCTGGTCAAACCGGATGCGGGCGACATCCGGATCATGGACCGCGACCGCAAGCAGGCGCGGCGCGAAGGGCTCCTCGCCTACGTCCCGCAATCCGAGGCGGTCGACTGGACGTTCCCGGTGACGGTCGCCGACGTGGTGCTGATGGGCCGCTACGGGCACCTCGGGCTCACCCGGCGCCCGCGCCGCGCCGACAAGGCCGCGATGCGCGCGGCGCTGACCCGCGTGGGCCTCACCGACCTCGCCGCCCGGCCCATCGGCGAGCTCTCCGGCGGCCAGCGCAAGCGGGCTTTCGTCGCGCGCGGCATCGCGCAGGACGCGCGGCTGCTGTTCCTCGACGAACCCTTCGCCGGGGTCGACAAGAAGTCCGAGGCGACGATCAGCGCCCTGCTGCGGGAGCTGCGCGACGAAGGGCGCACCGTGGTCATCTCCACCCACGACCTGGCCAGCGTCCCCGAGCTGTGCGACGAAGCGGTCCTGCTGCAACAACGCGTCATCGCCCACGGCCCGATCGACGAAGTGCTCGCACCCGAGGTGCTGGCCCGCACGTTCGGGGTGGAGGCGCGATGATCGAGTGGCTGATCGAACCCCTGCAGTTCGGGTTCATGCAGCGAGCACTGCTGGTCAGCCTAGTCGCGGGGCTGGTGTGCGCGGTGCTGTCGTGCTGGGTGACGTTGATCGGCTGGTCGCTGCTGGGCGACGCCGTGTCGCACGCGGTGCTGCCGGGAGTGGTGCTCGCCTACGTGCTGGGGATGCCGTTCTCGGTGGGCGCGTTCCTGTTCGGCAGCCTCGCGGTCGGGCTGATCGCGGGCGTGCGCAACACCACCAAGCTCAAGGGCGACGCGGCGATCGGCGTGGTGTTCACCGGCCTGTTCGCGCTGGGTCTGGTGCTGGTGTCGCGGATCCCCAGCCAGGTCGACCTCAACCACATCCTGTTCGGCAACGTCCTGGGCGTCACCGACTTCGACATCGCCCAGGTCCTGATCATCGCCGCCGCGGTGCTGGCGGTGGCGCTGCTCAAGCGGCGCGACCTCACGCTCTACGCCTTCGACCCCACGCACGCGCACGCGATCGGCATCTCGCCGCGGCGGATCAGCACCCTGCTGCTGGCGATGCTGGCGCTGACCGTGGTGGTCGCCCTGCAGGCCGTCGGGGTCGTGCTCGTCACCGCCATGCTGATCACGCCCGGAGCGACCGCGTTCCTGCTGACCAAGAGGTTCCCGCAGATGCTGGCGACGGCCGCCGGGCTCTCGGTGCTGTGCTCGGTGACGGGCACCTACCTGAGCTTCCACGTCGACACCTCGACAGGCGGGATGATCGTGGTCTGCCAGTCGGTGGTGTTCGCCCTGGCCTACCTGCTGGCCCCCGGGCAGGGGCTCGTCTCCCGAGCCCTGCGGCGACGCCCGGTCGTCGGTGACCGAACGACCGCGGGAACTGCGCCGCCCGTATCGTGAAAGTCATGCCGAGCGAAACCGAGCGCCCGTCGCCTTCGGTGGAGGACTACCTCCGGGCGATCTACGGGCTCAGCGAACGGGGCGAGCCCGTCACCAACGCGACGCTGACCGCGCGACTCGGACTCAGCCCCTCCTCGGTCTCGGGCATGATCAACAAGCTGGACCAGCTGGGCCTGGTCACCCACGTGCGCTACCGCAGCGTCGAGCTCACCACCGAAGGCCGCAGGCTCGCGCACTCGGTGCTGCGCAGGCATCGGCTGATCGAGCTGTTCCTGGTCGAGGAGCTCGACTACAGCTGGGACGCGGTCCACATCGAAGCCGACGCGCTGGAGCACGCCGTCTCCGACGAGCTCGTCGAGCACATCTCCGCCAAGCTGGGCAACCCCACCATCGACCCGCACGGCGACCCGATCCCCACCGCCGACGGCCTGCTCCCCGTGCCCAAGACCCTGCAGCTCGACCAGATCGAGCCCGGCACGGTCGGCACCATCGCGCGCGTCTGGGACACCGACTCCGAGCTGCTGCGCTACCTCACCGAGCACGGCATGACGCTGGGAGCGCGCATCGAGATCGTGGAGCGCAAGCCCTTCGGCGGACCGCTGGTGGTGCGCGTCGGCGAGCCCCCGCACGCCGAAACCCACTTCGTGGGTGACGAGATCGTCGCGGCGCTGTCGATCAGTGTGCAGAACTAGGTTCGCCGGTCAGCCGCGAACCGATCGCGTGGGAGCACACCACCTGCTGCGGCGGGCGATCCGGTAGCGGCTCCGCCTGGGCGACCTCTTCGCCGTAGATCTGCTCGGTGACCAGCCTGCTGTGCAGCTCGTCGGTCCGGTGCGCGCCGAGCACCGCCATGAGCAGGTCGAAGCGGCTGCTGGTCAACGACACGGCCACGTAGCAGAAGCCGCCCATGCCGGCGAAGACCAGGCTCGCGGTGATCCACATGTTCAACGCCTGGGCCAGCGTGATCACCGAAGCGCCCAGCGCCAGGGCCGACGCGAACGCGACCACTCGCGCGATGGCCGCCTGCCGGAGCATCGAGCGGAACACGGGGTGCTGCTGGCACAGCTGCCGGATGATGCGAGCGCGCTCGTGACGGTCCAGCTGAGCAAGCCGGCTGAGGCCCGCGGTGACCGGCTGCGCCGCGCGGAATGCCATGGCTGCTCCCGAAAAACCCGAGTACGTGCATACGACATCACCCAGTCGATCACGGGCTCGGACGGCGATCAAGCCGTCATTCGGGGGCTTCGCATTGCGGGAGGACGACGAAGACGTGACGCTGCCTACAGAAAGGGCCCGCTCGAACGCGTCGAGGGGCCTCTGGCGCCGTTTTCGGGAGTGATCGCTGTGAGCATCGCACTGGGTGCACCCGGGTGGACCGACCTGACGTCGCACGACGTCGAAGCCGCGCGCGAGTTCTACACCGGGCTGTTCGGCTGGCGCTGGGTGCAGCGCTGCGAGTACAGCATCGCGTTCCGCGACGACACGCCGGTGGCCGGGCTGCTCAAGCCCGACTCCGACCACATCCCGTCGGCTTGGACGCTGTACCTGGAGTGCGAGTCGACCCGACGCGCGACGGAGCGGATCCGGGCGCTCGGCGGGAAGGTCCTCGTCCCTCCGACCGAAACCCCAGGGCACGAGATGTTCCTGATCGCCGAGGACCCGGGCGGAGCGGTCGTGGGCCTGTGGGAGGCACCGGAGAACGCCGTGTTCGGCTGGGCGCGAGCGGGCGCGCTGTGCTGGGCCGAGGTGCACACCCGCGACGCCTCGGCGGTCGACGCCTTCTACGCGGATCTGCTCGGCTACCGGCAGGAGCAGATCGGCGAGCCGGGCGGCGATTTCGACTTCACCGTCTGGCACGTCGGCGACCAGCCGATGCTGGGCCGCTCCGAGTCGAGCCGGTCGCTGCCCGCCGACGTCCCGTCGCACTGGCAGCTGTACTTCCAGGTCAACCCCGACCACGACGCCGACGCCGCGGTCGCCAAGGCCCAGTCGCTGGGCGGCGAGGTGCTGCGCGAACCGACCGACTCCCCGTACGGGCGAATCGCCGTGGTGCGGGACGTGGTCGGCGCCGACTTCGCCGTCATCGACACCGACCGCCTCACCCCCGAGTGATCAGTCCAGCACCAGCGGGTCGAGCTCCGCGATGTGGTCGCGGTCGCCGATGACCTCGATCTCGGTGATCCGTCCGTCGTGGATGGTCACGATGAAGACCGAGTGCGCCTTGCCGCGCGGCGCGTAGGCCGCGCCGATGGAGTCGGCGACCAGCGCCGGACGCGCGAGCTTGGCACCGTTCTGGAACGCCCTGGCCACGACGTCCGCACCCCGCGACTCCGCCGTGAGCGCGGGGGCACCGGCCTTGCGGGCGCGGGCGGCGGTGTCCACCGCGCGCTGATCGGCGCGCAGCACGACGTCGGGGTCGAGCACGTTCAGCAGCCCCTCGAAGTCGCCTTCGCGGGCCGCGCGCAGGAACGCGTCGACGACCTCGCGCTGCGCGACCAGGTCGGGTTCCGGCTGTCCGCTCCGCCGAACCCGGCGGCGGGCCCGGCTGGCGAGCTGCCGGGTGGCCGTCGAGCTGCGTCCCACGATCGGGGCGATGTCGTCGAAGGGCACCGCGAACATGTCGTGCAGGACGAACGCGAGGCGTTCAGCGGGTTCGAGCGTGTCGAGCACGACGAACAGGGCCAGCCCGACGGAATCGGCCATCACCGCTTCCGCTTCCGGCGTCGGCCCGTCCGACTGCTCGAGTAGGTCGTCCGCCGGCTGCTCGGGCCTGGAGCGGCGGGCGCGGAGCATGTCCAGGCACACCCGGCCGACGATCGTGGTCAGCCAGCCGCCCAAGTTGGTGACGTCGTCGGCGCCCGCGCGGTCCACGCGCAGCCACGCCTCCTGCACCGCGTCCTCGGCCTCGGCGTGCGAGCCGAGCATCCGCAGCGCGACCGCATTCAACCGCCTGCGGTGCTGCTCGAACCGCTTCGCCAGGAAATCGCTGTCGTCCATCGGTCACATTCCTCCGTCGCCGCCCGTCATGGGGGTAGACGAGCCGGGACCGGCTCATGTGACACCGGAGGCACTCATGCAAGCACGGATGAACAACCCCGCGATGCTCCTGCCGGACGCTTTCAAGTCGATCCAGGCGTTGCTGAAGACCGTTCACTCGGTCGACATCCCGGCGGAAACCCTGGAGCTGGTGCACCTGCGCTCCAGCCAGATCAACGGGTGCAGCTTCTGCGCGCACTACAGCTCCAAGCAGCTCAAGGAGCTGGGGACCAGCGACGACAAGCTCTGGGCGGTGGCCGCTTGGCGGGAGGCTCCCTTCTTCGACGACGGCGAGCGCGCCGCGCTGGAGCTGGCCGAGGCCACGACCCGGCTCGCCGACAAGGGCGACGCCGTCGACGACGAGCTCTGGAAGCGGATCACCGAGCACTACGACGAGGAGCAGATCGCGGCCCTGACGCTCATGATCGGCCTGTCCAACCTCTTCAACCGCGTCAACGCCGTCACCCGGCAACCCGCCGGCGAGACCTTCTGACCCGATTTCCACTGAAATCCGGGCACGGATTTCCACTGAAGATCCGCGAACCCCGCCCGGGAGGTGCCATGACGGGCAGTTCTGGTCGGGAACGTTCACGATCGACTCCGTCGGGGCCGGAGGGGTCGGGTCGGGGCTGCCGACCGTCGCGAGGCTCCGGGCTCAGGGGGCGAGCAGGCCCGTGGGCTTGGTGCGGGTCCGCAGCCGGTAGGTGACCGGGATGGTCCTGCCCGGGGACTCGGCCGCCGCCCGGGCCGCCGTCTTCGCGGAGAACTCGATGCGCAGGACCGCCTCCAGCGTCTGACGGTCGTGGAAGCGCCAGAGCGTGGGCACCGTCGTGCTGGTGAAGTGGTGGCGGGAGAAGAACGACTCGATCGTGCCCGGGTCGATCTGCGGGGCGTCGGCGCGCATCCAGTCGCCGTAGGGCGGGCTCGCCGTGTCCAGGTCGACGATCGCGATCGTGCCGCCCGGACGCAGCACCCGCTCCGCCTCCGCCAGGCCCGGCTCGCAGCCCGGCCCGAAGAAGTACGCCGTGCGCGCGTGCAGCAGGTCCACGCTGCCGTCGGCCAGCGGGAGGCGCTGAGCCGGAGCGACCCGGACGTCCACGCCCGGCGTGCCCGACGTGCGGGCGCGTGCGCGTTCGGCCAGCGGCTCGTGCGGTTCGACTCCGACCACCGAGCGGGCCGTCGCGGCGAAGACGGGCAGGTGGAAGCCGTCGCCGCAGCCCACGTCGACCACGTCCAGGCCGGCCCAGTCGCGCTCGGCCCGCAACGCCTTCCACAGCGCCCCCACCGCGTCCTGGGCGTGGTTCTCCGCCTCGTAGACCTCCGGCCAGTTCCAGATGTTGGGGCTCGGCGTGACCTCCGGAACCTGCTTCTCCCGCCAGGCCCGCATCAGCTGGGGATGAGCCAGAACAGCATCATCCACGCCAGCGGTGCCGACGGGAGCAGCGAGTCCATCCGGTCCATCAGGCCACCATGACCGGGCAGCAGGTTGCCCATGTCCTTGATGCCCAGGTCGCGCTTGATCACCGACTCCATCAGGTCGCCGACCGTCGCGCTGCACACCAGCGCGGCACCGACCAGCACACCCATCCACCACTGGCCGTCGAGCAGCAACCACACCGACAGCGCACCGGCCAGCACGCCGCCGACCAGCGACCCGCCGAAGCCCTCCCAGGACTTCTTCGGGCTGATCACCGGCGCCATCGGGTGCTTGCCGAACAGCACGCCGAACGCGTACCCGCCGGTGTCCGAGGCGACCACGCAGATCAGGAACACCAGCGCCCGGAACGCACCGTCCTCCGGGCGCACCAGCATCGCGGCGAACGCCGTGAACAGCGGCACGTAGGCGGCGGTGAACACCGAGGCGGTCACGTCGCGCAGGTATCCGTCGATGCCGTCGCGGAAACGCCAGACCAGGCAGCCAAGCACGGTGATCGCGAACGAGATCAGGATGCCGCGCAGCCCGAACGGCCAGGACAGCCACATCATGGCCTGCCCGCCGACCAGCACCGGGACTAACGAGACCCGGATGCCCGCCGCGCGTCGCACGGCCTGGGCCAGCTCGATGGTCGACACCAGAGCAGCCGCTGCTGCGATGCCGATGAACACGAACCGCACCATCAGCAACGAGAGAATGACGGCCGCCCCGAGCACGACCCCGACGCCGATGGCGGCGCGGAGGTCACGACCGGCCCGGGATGGACGCGAAGGCGGGTCCGGAACGTCGTCGGCCGACATTCCGGACTCGTCTGCACACTGGCCGGGCGTCACCACTCAGACCTCGAGGAGTTCCGCTTCCTTGTGCTTGAGCAAGTCGTCGACCTGACCGGTGTAGCGGTGGGTCAGGTTGTCGAGTTCCTTCTCCGCACGCGAACCCTCGTCCTCGCCGGCTTCGCCGTCCTTGACGATGCGCTCGATCTCTTCCTTCACCTTGCGGCGGATGCCGCGGATGGTGACCCGGCCTTCCTCGCCCTTGGCCTTGGCGAGCTTGACCATCTCCTTGCGGCGTTCCTCGGTCATCTGCGGGATCGCGACGCGGATCAGCTGGCCGTCGTTGGACGGGTTGACCCCGAGGTCGGAGTCGCGGATCGCCTTCTCCATCGCCTGGATCTGGCTGCCGTCGTAGGGCTTGATGACGACCAGCCGAGCCTCCGGGACGGAGACGCTCGCGAGCTGGTTCAGCGGCGTCGGCGATCCGTAGTAGTCGACGACGATGCCGGAGAACATCGCGGGGTTCGCGCGACCGGTGCGGACGGAGGCCAGCTCATCCTTGGCCACCTCCACAGCCTTTTGCATCTTCTCCTCGCCTTCGAGAAGAGCTTCGTCGATCACGGCTGCTCCTTAAGTCTGCCGACCAGTGGACTTTGCAAGTGTTGCGCGTCGCTCGGCTCGCCTACCAGGCGGCCCCGCGACCAGATCAGGATCCAGCACCATCAAAGCTGCTCGGTGCCCGGGGTGCTGACCAGCGTGCCGATCTTCTCACCGCCGACCGCCCGGGCGATGTTGCCTTCCTCCAGGAGGTTGAACACCAGGATGGGCATGTCGTTGTCCATGCACAGGCTGAACGCCGTGGCGTCGGCGACCTTCAGGCCGCGTTCCAGCACTTCGCGGTGGGTGATGTGCTCGAACAGCTTCGCGTCCGGCGTGGTCTTGGGGTCGGCCGTGTAGACGCCGTCGACGGCCTTGGCCATCAGCACGACCTCGCAGCCGATCTCCAGCGCCCGCTGCGCGGCGGTGGTGTCGGTGGAGAAGTACGGCATGCCGGTGCCGGCGCCGAAGATGACCACGCGGCCCTTCTCCATGTGCCGCATCGCGCGCCGCGGGATGTAGGGCTCGGCGACCTGCCCCATCGTGATCGCGGTCATCACGCGGGTGTCGATCCCGTGCTCGCGTTCCAGGAAGTCCTGCAGCGCCAGGCAGTTCATCACCGTGCCCAGCATCGCCATGTAGTCGCCGCGCGCGCGGTCCATGCCGCGCTGCTGCAGCTCCGCGCCGCGGAAGAAGTTCCCACCGCCGATCACGATGGCCACCTCGACCCCGTCGGCGACGATCTCGCCGATCTGGCGGGCCACGGTGGCGACCACTTCGGGATCGATTCCGACGCTGCCGCCGCCGAACATCTCGCCGCCGAGCTTGAGCAGCACGCGACCGTAACCACGCTTCGCCGGGCCGTCGTCGGTCACTTGAATCCTCCCGCGAGGTCTTGAATGTTCACTTCGCCAACTGATGTGCGGGTCGAGAACCGGATACCCGCCTCGTGAGCGACCGATACCCGGCGCGGCTCCGCGAGGAGCGGAACCGCCCTTACCTTGCAAAAGCGCCCCGCCTCGAACAACGAAGGCGGGGCGCCGTGCCGTCTTCCACGGCCGCCGGGGCGCCGGCCGAACCCCATGAGGGTGCGGCCGGCAGCCGCCGCGGCGCGGGATCAGGCCTGTCCGACCTCGAACCGGACGAACCCGGTCACGGTCACACCGGCCTCGTCCAGCAGGGCCTTGACGGTCTTCTTGTTGTCCTGCACGGACGGCTGGTCCAGCAGGCAGTTCTCCTTGAAGAAGCCGTTGAGGCGACCCTCGATGATCTTCGGGATGGCCTTCTCCGGCTTGCCCTCCTCCTTGGCGGTCTCCTCGGCGATCCGGCGCTCGTTGGCCTGGATGTCCTCGGGGACCTCGTCGCGGGAGAGGTAGGTGGGCTTGAGCGCGGCGACCTGCATCGCGGCACCGCGAGCGGCGTCCGCGTCGTCACCGGTGTACTCGACCAGCACGCCGACCGCCGGGGGCAGGTCCGCGGAGCGGCGGTGCAGGTAGGTGGCCACCTGACCGTCGAACTTCTGGACCCGGCGCAGCTCCAGCTTCTCGCCGATCTTGGCGGAGAGCTCCTGCACGACGTCGGCCACGGTCTTGTCGTCCAGCTTCGCGGCCAGCGCGGAGTCGACGTCGGTCGCACCCGCGGCGGCGGCCGCTGCGACGACCTTGTTGGCCAGCTCGATGAACTCGTCGTTCTTGGCGACGAAGTCCGTCTCGCTGTTGATCTCGATCAGCACGCCGCCCTCGGCGGCGACCAGGCCCTCGGCAGTGGCGCGCTCGGCACGCTTGCCCACGTCCTTGGCACCCTTGATGCGCAGGCTCTCGACAGCCTTGTCGAAGTCGCCCTCGTTCTGCTCAAGAGCCTTCTTGCAGTCCATCATGCCGGCGCCGGTCAGCTCGCGAAGACGCTTGACGTCGGCCGCACTGAAGTTCGCCATCGTGCGTAGTCCGTCCCTGTTGATACGGAGGTGGAAGATCTTTTGCGAATGCTCGACCCGGCACCGCGCGATGCGCCGCGATCAGCGGCCGTGCTCTCGGCCCGGCGTGGGTCGGTTGCCAGTGTGACTGGCGGGAAGCCTGATCGCGCTGCGCACCCGCCGGAGTTCAGCGGGTGCGCAGCGCGAGTGATCAGGACTGCGCGGGCTGCTGCTCGCCACCCTCGGTGGCCTGGCCGGAACCGGCCAGCAGTTCCTTCTCCCACTCGGCCAGCGGCTCGCCGCCGGCCGGCTTCTCCTCGCCGCCCTCGGAGGCGCCGTTGTTGCGGCCGCTGCGGGCCATCAGGCCCTCGGCAACACCATCGGCGACCACGCGGGTCAGCAGCGCGGCGGAGCGGATCGCGTCGTCGTTGCCCGGGATCGGGTAGTCGACCTCGTCCGGGTCGCAGTTGGTGTCCAGGATCGCGACAACCGGGATGCCCAGCTTGCGAGCCTCGCCCACGGCGATGTGCTCCTTCTTGGTGTCCACGATCCACACGGCGCTGGGCACCTTGGACATGTCGCGGATACCGCCGAGCGTCTTCTCCAGCTTGTCCTTCTCGCGGGTCAGCATCAAGATTTCCTTCTTGGTGCGACCCTCGAAGCCACCGGTCTGCTCCATGGTCTCGAGTTCCTTGAGACGCTGCAGACGGCGGTGAACGGTCTGGAAGTTGGTGAGCATGCCGCCCAGCCAGCGCTGGTTGACGTACGGCATGCCGACCCGCAGAGCCTGCTCGGAGATCGCTTCCTGCGCCTGCTTCTTGGTGCCGACGAACAGGATCGTGCCCCCGTGGGCGACGGTCTGCTTGATGAAGTCGAACGCACCATCGATGTAGGTCAGCGTCTGCTGAAGGTCGATGATGTAGATGCCGTTGCGCTCGGTGAAGATGTAGCGCTTCATCTTCGGGTTCCAGCGACGGGTCTGGTGCCCGAAGTGCACGCCGCTGTCGAGCAGCTGCTTCATGGTGACGACGGCCATGGCCTGTGTTCACCTCTTGTGTCGGGCGCGCCCTCTGCGGGCGCGCGTTTGGGTTGCCGCGGCGAGCCGGGTGACTCGCCGCCCTGGTGCCCGGCCCAGATCCCCCACCCACCCCCTGGGAACAGGAGCGGGACCGCGAAGGACCCGGTGGCCTGCCGACAGGGACCCGGAAGAATCCGGGGCCACCTGAGCGGCGGCCTACGCGCGGGCACGCGTAGTCGGTTCGCGCGGACACGAAACCGCGTGAACAGTGTACTGGACGCGCAACCCACCACCCGACCGCGCACCAGGAGTTGTCCACAGCGGTCCGGTTCGTCCACAGATTCGCCGTCGGTCCTGGTCATCGCCGACTCGGGCGGGCCACGTTGGATCCATGCGAATCCTGATCGCGATCCTCGCCTGCGCGGCCCTCGCCTGCTCCGCCACCCTCACCGCGGTGGCCGCCCCACCGGCCTCGCCCGCGCGCCCCGCCGAGCCGAGCTCAGCCGCGGGTTTCGGCTGGCCGCTGGCCCCGCCACCCGCGGTGGCACGGCCGTTCGAGGCGCCCGATTCGGCGTTCGGCCCGGGCCATCGCGGAGTCGATCTGGTCGGCGAGGCCGGACAGCCGGTGCTGGCGGCTGCCGACGGGGTCGTGGTGCACGCGGGCTGGCTGGTGGACCGCGCGGTGGTGTCGGTCGAGCACGCCGGAGGACTGCGCACCAGTTACGAACCGGTCGCCCCGGCCGTGGCCGCGGGCGATCAGGTCGCGCGGGGTCAGGTACTCGGCCACCTGGAACCCGGACATCCCGGGTGCGCGGCCCCCGCCTGCCTGCACTGGGGCCTGCGCGAGGGCGAGCGCTACCGGGACCCCCTGGAACTGGTCGCACCGGGCCGCGTGCGACTGCTGCCCTGGTGAGGAGGGGATCAGCCCGGTTCGGTGAGCTTCGTGCGCAGCCGCAGGACCGCTCGGGTGTGCAGCTGGCAGACGCGGGACTCGGTGACGCCCAGGACCCGGCCGATCTCGGCGAGCGTGAGGTTCTCGAAGTAGTAGAGGGTCACCACGACCCGATCCCGCTCGCTGAGCCGCTCGACGGCTTCGGCGAGCTGGCGTCGGCTGTCGCGATCGACCAGCGCCGCCACCGGGTCCTCGGCGCGGTCGTCCGGCAGCGTCTCGGCCAGCGACGCCTGCGCGTGGCCTGCGCCGATCAGGTCGTCCAGCGCGACGACGCTGGTCATCTGCAGCTGCGCGAACAGCTCGCGCAGCTCGTCGAGGGACAGTTCGAGCTCGTCGGCGAGTTCCGCGTCCGTGGCCGTGCGCTGGAGCTTGGCCTCCAGGCGCTCCAAAGCCCGCTCCACGTCGCGCGCGCGGCTGCGCACCGAGCGCGGCACCCAGTCCTGGGCGCGCAGGTCGTCCAGGATCGCGCCTCGGATGCGCTGCATCGCGTAGGTCTCGAACTTCAGCCCGCGCTCGGGCTCGAACTTCTCGATCGCGTCGACCAGGCCGAATATCCCGGACTGGATCAGGTCGGAGATCTCCACGTGCGAGGGCAGGCCGGTGCCCACACGTCCGGCGACGTACTTGACCAGCGGCGCGTAGTGCAGCACCAGCCGGTCGCGCAGCTCCTGCGTCGGCCGTTCCCCGAACGCCTGCCACAGCGCGACGATGCCGGCTTCGACCTCGTCACCGCTGCGCTGGCCGTTGGTTCCCCACGCCGACTCGACGGTGGCCAGCGCGAGCGCACCGGGCAGCTTCGGCCGGTTTCCGTTGGCCGCACCGTCGTGGTCGCGGGCGCTCACCGGTGCCGAGCTCGATCTCGCGGCCACCGTGTTGGCGCCGCCCCCGGCATGGTCAGGAACGGGGGTGGGTTCGGTCATGGATCGCCTTCAGCCGTTCAACGGTCACGTGGGTGTAAAGCTGGGTCGTTGCGAGCGTAGCGTGACCAAGCAACTCCTGAACGCTACGGAGGTCTGCGCCACCTTCCAACAAATGGGTCGCAGCCGAGTGCCGAAGTCCGTGCGGCCCCAGATCCGGCGCACCGCCGACCGCGCCGACGGCGTCGTGCACGGTCCGCCGCGCTGTCCTGGGATCGAGGCGTCCACCCCGGACTCCCAGGAACAACGCCGAGTTTGACGGATCACGCAGCAGTTTAGGCCGCCCGCTGTGGAGCCATCGACCGAGTGCCGCATCGGCGGGCAGGCCGAACGGCACAGCGCGCTCCTTGTCGCCCTTGCCGATGACGCGGAGCACACGTCTTTCACGGTCCACATCGTCGACGTCCAGCCCGCACAGTTCGGCCACCCGAACACCGGTGGCGTACAGCACTTCCACGACCGCGTGATCACGGAGAGCGACCGGATCGCCCTGCTCGGCGCCGGATGCCGACGCGCTCATCGCCTCGCCGGCCTGGTCGGCGCGCAGCACCGGCGGCAGCCTGCGCGGGCGCGAGGGAACGGCCAGTCGCGGGCCGGGATCGGCTGGGAGCAGCCCGGTCTTGAACGCCCACGCCGTGAACGCGCGCGCGGACGCCGTCCTGCGGGCCAGCGTCGACCGGCTGACACCCGCGCTGTGCTGGGTGGACAGCCATTCCCGCAGCACCGACAGGTCGAGCCCGCGCACCCCGGCGTCGCCCGCGACTCCGGCCAGGTGGTCTAAGAGCGAGACGACGTCGGTCACGTATCCGCGCACGGTGTGGGCGGAGAGCCCGCGTTCGACGGCGAGGTGCCGCTCGAAGGAGTCCACAGCGGAGCCCAGCTCTTCAGGCAGCCCGGCCCGAACCTCGCGGAGGTCGGGTCGGCTCGCTCGCGCGGGGCGTCCACCGGTCATGCCCACGACGCTCGTCGCAATCGATTCGCCGGTCAAGCATCGCCACGCGAATTACCCTGTTTCCGAACTCACGTTGCGAAATCATGCCATTGCGTGTTGTCACGAAAATCGCTGTGACGAGCGGCCGAACACGCAGATCGGAGTCGGTTTCCCCCTTCCATTCTCCGAAATCTCTTTCACTTGCCTTTCCTCCATCTTTCTCCTCAACTCGTGATCGCGATCCACCCGCTTTCCGTCCGTTTCGCGAAGCCACCGAGTTCCAGCTCGATGAGCACGGCCCGCACCCGCCCCAGCGGCAACCCGCAGTCGCGGGCCAGCTCCTCGTGCCCCGCGGACGCCACGCCCCTGAGCGCGTCGTGAACCCGCCGCGCGTCCGGGTGCAGCCGATCCGTGGCGCGCGACGGGGCAGAGACCTCCTCCGCCGGGCTCACCCCCAGCGGGCTGAGCAGCTCGACGACCTCCTCGGTGCGGGTGACCAGCACCGCCTGCCCCGAGCGCACCATCGCGTGGCAACCCACCGAGTTCTGCGAGGTGACCGGACCCGGCACCGCCAGCACCGGACGTCCCAGCAGATCCGCTGTGTTGGCGGTGTTGGCCGCACCGCTGCGCGCGCCCGCCTCCACCACGACGGTGGCCCGGCCCATCGCGGCGATCAGCCGGTTGCGCACCAGGAACCGGTGCTTGCGCGGTGGCGTTCCCGGCGGGTACTCGCTGATCACCGCGCCCTGGTCGGCGATGGCGCGCAGCAACCTGCCGTGCCCCGCCGGGTAGTCCACGTCCGCGCCGCAGGCCAGGAACGCCACCGTGCGCCCACCGGCCGACAGCGCGCCCCGGTGCGCCGCACCGTCGATGCCGTAGGCCGCGCCGGAGACCACGGTGAACCCCGCCCCGGACAGGCCGTGGCCGAACTCCGCCGCCACGTGCTCGCCGTACCCGGACGCCGCGCGAGCACCCACCACGGCCACCGCGCGCTCGGTGCACGCCGCGGGCTCGGCACGCCCGCGCACCCACAGCGCGAGCGGCTCGGCCATGTCCGGCAGCTCCATCTCGCGCGCGCCGGTGAGCTCCGAGAACGCCTCGCACGGCCAATCCGGCCGCTCCGGGACGAACAGCCGGAGCCCCGCTGCCTCGCCCGCGCGCAGCAGCCGCTCGCCCGACACGGCGTCACGCCTGGCCTCCACCTCCGCCAGCACCGGCTCCGGTGCCCGCCGACGCACGATCGCGTCCACGGCGCCCCGCGCACCGCGCTCGGCGACGAACCGGGCCAAGGCCCGGGCCGGTGGCTCGGCCACCGCCGACAGGAAAGCCCTGGCCTGCAGCAGTTCCTGCCTGGTCTTCTCGCTCAGCGAAGCCCACGCGCCCATCACACCGCCCTCCTGTCCCGGAACTCCAGCGCCGCGGCGACGTGATCTGCCGTTGGCCGGGGACTCGCGTCGAGATCCGCCAGCGTCCACGCCACCCGCAGGCACCGGTCGGCTCCGCGCGCGGTGATCGCGCCCGCCTCCAATCCCCGTTCCAGCAGCGCCGTCGTTTGCTCCGGCAGCGCGAACTCCTTGCGCAACACCGGCCCTGGGACTTCGGTGTTGGTCTGCCAGCCGTGATCGGCCCACCGCTCCCGCGCCCCCGCCCGCGCCCGCTCGACCCGCTCGCGCACGACCTCCGTGCTCTCCGGCTCGGTGCCCGCGCCCGTGCTCATCGCCGAGATCGGCCGGGTGCGCACCCGCAGGTCCACCCGGTCCAGCAGCGGACCGGACAACTTGCCCAGGTAGCGCCGCCGCGCCTGCGGCGCGCACTGGCAGTCCAGCTCTCGAGGGGGCGCGCAGGGGCACGGGTTCGTGGCCAGCACGAGCTGGAACCGCGCCGGGTAGCGCAGCGTGCCGTCGCGACGGGCCAACCTGATCTCCCCCTCCTCCAGTGCCGTGCGCAATGCCTCCAACCGCTTCGGGCCGAGCTCGCACGCCTCGTCCAGCAGCAAGATCCCCCGGTGCGCCCGGCTGACGGCTCCCGGTCTGGCCAGTCCCGTGCCGCCGCCGATCAGCGCCGGGATCGACAGCGACGGGTGCGGGGCCACGAACGGAGGTCGGCGCACCAGGAACTCGGTGGACTCCTCGCTCAGCGACCGCAGTGCCGTGACCTCCAGCGATTCGGGAGCGGTCAGTTCGGGCAGCAGCCCGCACAACCGCTTGGCCAGCATCGTCTTGCCGGTGCCCGGCGGCCCCACCATGAGCAGGTGGTGGCCACCGGCGGCGGCGACCTCCAGCGCCCAGCGCGCCTCCGGCTGACCGAGCACGTCGGACAGGTCCGGCACGTCCTCGGGCCCGGGCTCGACGACCGGCGGCGGGTCCTCGCGCAGCTCCGCCAGCTCGCGCAGCCACGCGATCACCTCCCTCAGGTGCTCGGCGCCGAGGATCTCGATGCCGTCCACCAGGTGCGCCTCGCCCAAGCCGTCCACCGGCACCACCGCGCGCCGCACACCCGACCGGCGAGCGGCCACCAGCGCGGGCAGCAGCCCTCGCACGCCGCGCAGCCGACCGTCGAGGGCCAGCTCGCCGAACAGCACCGTGCCCCGCAACCGGTGCGGCGGCACCTGCTCGCTGGCGGCCAGCACCGCGCAGGCCAGCGCCAGGTCGTAGGACGTGCCGCCCTTGGGCAGGGCGGCGGGCGACAGCGCCAGCGTGATCACCCGGTCCGTCGGCCACTCCTCCCGGCAGTTCTGGATGGCCGCGGACACCCGGTTCTTGGCTTCCTTCAGCGCGTTGTCGGGCAGGCCGATCAGCTGCACCGAGGGCAGCCCGGAGCGCACGTCGGCCTCGATCTCCACCAGCACTCCGTCGACGCCGAACAGGGCGACGGCCCAGGTCTTGCGCAGCGCCATCTCAGAACACCCCCTCGAGGTGCTCGACGCGCGCGGGTTCCCCCGGTGGCCACAGCACCGAGACGACGTCGAAGCGGACCCGGCAGCCAACCAGGTCGCGCTCGGAGAGCCACGCCCTGGCCACACCCCGCACCCGGGCGATCTTGTCCGGGCCGATGGCGTGCAACGGACCTCCGTAATCCACCCCGGATCGCGCTTTGACCTCGCAGAACACCACGAGGTCTCCATCGGTGGCGACGATGTCGAGCTCACCGCGCGGGCATCGCCAGTTGCGGTCCAGCACGATCAGCCCGCTGCGCTCCAGCAGCTCGGCGGCCATCCGCTCGGCGACCCTGCCCAGCTCGTGCCTGCGCCCGCCGGCCAGGTGATCGGACAGCGGCGCGGTGATCTTCTCGGTACCCACGGGAACCTCCTCGGGAATCGAATCGACGATTCCCGTTCCGGAGGGGTGAAAACCGCTCAGCACCAACCATTCCGGGAACGGGATGAGCTCCACGTTGCCCATCCCGAGCCGAAATGCCAAACAGATTTCCCAATTTGTGGATGAATTGGTCCGCTGTGGACAATCAGTGCTCACACCTACGTGTGGTGGATTTCGTGTATCCGGGTATTCGCAGATCCACTCGATCGCACTGCGCGCACGAAAAAGCCCGGACGGTCGAATTCGACCGTCCGGGCGCCTGCGACGTGTTCCGGGTTCCCCTACGACCCGAAAGGCCCGTTCTCCGGCAACCGGAGATCGGGCTTGTCCAGCTCCTCGACGTTGACGTCCTTGAACGTGATCACCCGAACGTTCTTGACGAACCTCGCCGGGCGATACATGTCCCAAACCCAGGCGTCGGACATCGACACCTCGAAGTAGACCTCCGAGTCGGAGTTGCGCACCTGCACGTCCACCGCGTTGGCCAGGTAGAAGCGCCGTTCGGTCTCCACGACGTAGGTGAACTGACCGACGATGTCGCGATACTCCTTGTAGAGCTGCAGCTCCATCTCGGTCTCGTACTTTTCGAGATCCTCGGCGCTCATCGGTGTGCGAGCCCTTCTGCGTTTCCGTTCGGACTACAAGGCCTCATTGTCCACCACTTCCCCCTTCGAAGCATCGAACAAACCGGGCTTGCTGGTCACAGCGCGCGGCGAGCGCATCCCGTGCTTCGTGGCGGCGGCCACGACGTTGGCGTAGGACCAGCGGTGCTGGACGCACGGACCGTGCTCGGTCATGCGCGCCGAGTGCAGCGGCGTGCTGTAGCCCTTGTGCACGTCGAAGGCGTACTCCGGGAACCCCTCGTGCAGCTCACCGGCCATCAACCTGTCCCGGGTGACCTTGGCCAGCACCGATGCCGCCGCCACGCACGCCGCGACCAGGTCGCCCTTGACGACCGCCACGCTCGGGGTCGCCAGGCCCTGCACCTTGAAGCCGTCGGTGAGCACGTAGCCGGGGTGCTCGGTCAGCTGCGCCACCGAGCGGCGCATGCCCTCCAGGTTGGCGACGTGAATGCCCAGCGCATCGACGTCCTCGGCCGGGATCACCACGGTCGAGCAGCTCAGCGCGCGGGAGGTGATGCGGTCGTAGAGCCGCTCCCGGTCGGCCTCGGTCAGCACCTTGGAGTCGGTCAGGCCGTCGAAGCGCTTCGCATCACCCGGCTTGAGCACGCACGCGGCGACCACCAGCGGCCCGGCGCACGCGCCGCGCCCGGCCTCGTCCACACCGGCGACCGGGCCCAGCCCCCGGCGATCCAGGGCGCTCTGCAGGGCCCAGTTGCCGCTGCTGCGCCGGATCACCGACCGGGGTGGCCGGAAGTCCGTCACCGTCACTTCGATGTCACTCCGACTGCCGTCGCTTGCTCACTGCACCGACGAGCCTACGACCCATCCAGACCGCGGGGAACGCCGCGGCGAATCCCACGCCCAGCGGCAGCCCGCCCTGCCAGGCCGGCGCACCCAGCGCCGTCGACTGCGGGTTGGGCTCCGGGATGCTCTGCCAGCGGGTCGGCGGCAGCACGATGACCTGCGCCTTGCCGATGACGTTGTCCACCGGGACGGCGCCGTTGGTGCCGCCACCGCCCTGGACGCGGGAGTCGGAGGAGTCGTTGCGGTTGTCACCCATCACCCACAGGTGCCCCTGCGGAACGGTGACCGGCGCGAACTCGTCCTGGCCGACGCCGCGACCCGGCTCCCAGTACACGTAGGGCTCGTTGAGCGGCTTGCCGTCCACCAGGACCCGGTTCTGCGGGTCGCAGCACTCGACGGTCTGGCCGCCGACGGCGATGACCCGCTTGACGAAGTCCTTCTCGTCGGGCGCGCCGAAGCCCAGCAGCGCGGCCGCGCCCTGGAAGAAGCCCGCGACCGGGTTGGTGGACTCCTCGGCGGTGAACTCGTTCTGCACCCACGGCTGCGGACCGCGGAAGACCACGACGTCGCCGGGCTCGGGTTCGGCGAAGCGGTAGGAGACCTTGTCGACCAGCACCCGGTCGTTGTTGCAACCGGTGCAGCCGTGCAGCGTCTGCTCCATCGACTGGGACGGGATCACGTACACCCGGGCCAGGAACGCCTGGATGAGCACCGTGAGCACCAGGGCGGTCACGATCAGGATGGGCAACTCCACCCAGAAGGAAGACTTCTTCTTGCCCTTCGTCTTCGGGTGTTGAGACCCCCTGTCGGGAGCACCCTCACGGTGCTCCGAGTCCTGGGGCTCTTCCGCTGATCCGCTGCGCATGACGTCGGCCACCCGGCCAGGCTACTTGAACGGGCTCAGGGGCCCTCGCGCTCCCCCGGCGCGGCGGACCGGGAAACCCGCCCGGTTCCGCCTCGATGACGTGCGATTTCCCGGAACATCCCGTTCCGGGGTCAGCACCTGCACTCGCTGGGCCTGCATTGATCACCCGAAGGTGGACAGCAGAAGGGCCCGGACGCTTCCGCGGCCGGGCCCCTCAGAACTGCAACGTCTCGCGTCGATCAGGACGCCGAAGCGGTCTCCCGCTTCTCCTTGATCTTCGCCGCCTTGCCGCGCCGGTCGCGCAGGTAGTACAGCTTCGCCCGCCGGACATCGCCGCGCGAGACGACCTCGATCTGCGCGATGTTCGGGGTGTGCACCGGGAAAGTCCGCTCCACACCGACACCGAAGGAAACCTTGCGCACGGTGAAGGTCTCCCGGATGCCATCGCCCTGGCGGCGGATGACTGCGCCCTGGAAGACCTGAGTCCGCTCGCGCGAACCCTCGATGACGCGGACGTGAACCTTCAGCGTGTCACCGGGCCGGAAGGCCGGGATGTCGGAACGCAGCGACTGGGCGTCCAACGCGTCCAGGGTGTTCATCGGTGGTCCGTCCTCATCCGTGTCGAAGGCACCCGTGTTCTCACATGTCGATGACCCGACCTGGAAGGTGGGCACCGCCCGACACGGGGTGAACTTGCTCTTTGCGCATGTCGAACCAGGTGGCTCGACTGCATCAACCTGTCCAGTGTGCCAGATCCGCATTTCGTCGCCCGATCCGGCCCCTTCAACTAGGGGCTCAGCGCGACGCGTCTCCGGTCTCACCGGCATCGTCGGAAGCATCCGACGCACGCAGTTTATCGAGCTGTTTCCGGTCGGCCTTATCCAGGTCCCCCTCGGACAACGCCGAGAGCAGTTCCGGCCGCCGGTGGTAGGTCCGCTCCAGCGCCTGATCCCGCCGCCAGCGGGCGATGGCGGCGTGGTTGCCCGAGCGCAGGACGTCGGGAACCGGGCGCTCGCGCCACACCTCGGGACGGGTGTAGCAGGGACCTTCCAGCAGACCGTCCGAGAAGGAGTCCTGCTCCGCCGACAGCGGGTTGCCCAGCACTCCGGGCAGCAGCCGCACGACGGCCTCGATCATCGTCAGCGCGGCGACCTCACCGCCGACCAGCACGTAGTCGCCGATGGAGACCTCTTCGACCGGCATCCGGGTGGCGGCGTCGTCGATGACCCGCTGGTCGATGCCCTCGTACCGGCCGCAGGCGAAGACCAGCCACGGGTCCTGCGACCAGCGAACGGCGGTCTTCTGGTCGAACGGCCGCCCGGCCGGGGCCGGCACGACCAGCCGGGGCGTGACCTCCTGCGCGGCGCAGACCTCGTCGAGCGCCTCGCCCCAGACGTCGGGCTTCATCACCATGCCCGGACCGCCGCCGTAGGGGCTGTCGTCGACCGCGCGGTGCACGTCGTGGGTCCAGTCGCGCAGGTCGTGCACGCCGACGGAGATCCGCTCGCGCTCGATGGCCTTGCCCAGCAGCGCTTCCCGCAGCGGGTTCAGGTAGTCGGGGAAGATCGTGATGACGTCGATGCGCATGGTGGCCTCGTCTGGGAAACGCCCGCGAACGGGCGCACTGCGGTGGATCCTTGCGAGCGGCGAAGCCGCTTCCCGAGCAACTCGCACCGCCGCGCACAACGGCCTCGGCTGCCGGCTCAGTCCAGCAGGCCTTCAGGCGGGTCGAGCACGACCCTGCCGCCCTCGAGGTCGACCTCGGGGACGATGGCGGAGACGAACGGCACCAGAGCTTCTCGTTCGCCCTTCTCAGCCTCCGGGTCCGCGATGGTGATCGCGAGGAGTTCACCCGCAGGCGAGTGCAGCACGTCGCGCACCACGCCCACGTCCTCACCGGAGACAAGGGCCGCGCGCAGCCCGATCAGCTCGGTGTCGTGGAACTCGTCGGGGTCCTCGGGCGACTCGGCCTCGTCGGCGGAGACCGTCAGCAGCGCACCGCGCAGCTCCTCCGCCGCGTCCCGGCCGTCCACGCCCTCAGCGCGCACCAACAGCCGCCCGGCGTGCTGCCGGGCGGCTGTCACGGTGAGGCTCTGCGCGCTCTTGTTCTTGCTCTGACCGGCTCCTCGGCGCTTCAATCCGAGCACCGAACCGGGAACGAACCGCAGCTCCGGGCTGTCGGTGAGCACCTCGACGACGAGCTCGCCCCGCACGCCATGCGGCCGCACCACGCGCCCCACTGCGAGGGCCTCCGGCTGAAGTTCGTTCATCCCGATCAGCGGTCGGTGTCGACCACGTCGACCCGGATACCGCGACCACCGATGCCGGTCATCACGGTCCGCAGCGCGGTGGCGGTGCGCCCGCCGCGTCCGATGACCTTGCCCAGGTCGTCCGGGTTGACGTGCACCTCGAGGGTGCGACCACGCCGGGTCGTCAGCAGCTGGACGCGGACATCGTCGGGGTTGTCGACGATGCCGCGCACCAGGTGTTCAAGCGCGTCCGAGAGGACCGTCACGCCTGACCGTCCTCGGACTTCTGCTCGGCAGCCTTGTCCTCGGCCTTCTCGTCGGCCTTGTCCTCAGCCTTGGCCTCGGACTTCTTGCCACCCTTCTTCTTCGGGGTGGTGGCCTCGACGGTCGGCTCCTCGCCGGCGGCGGCGAGGGCGGCCTCGAACAGCTCCTGCTTGCTGGTCTTCGGCTCGGCGACCTTCAGGGTGCCCTCGGCGCCCGGCAGGCCCTTGTGCTTCTGCCAGTCGCCGGTGATCTCCAGGATGTTGCGCACCGGTTCGGTCGGCTGCGCGCCGACACCCAGCCAGTACTGCGCCCGCTCCGAGTCGACGATGATGCCGCTCGGGTTCTCCTTCGGGTGGTACTGACCGATCGTCTCGATGACCCGGCCGTTGCGACGGGTGCGGGCGTCCGCGATGACGATGCGGTAGTGCGGCTCCCGGATCTTGCCGATCCGCGCGAGCTTGATCTTCACAGCCACGGGTGCTGGTGCTCCTCAGACTCTCATTGGTGCTCCGGTGAGCGATGCGCAAACCGCGTGGGGCAGCGATTCGCAAAGCTCGTAGGTCAAATCGCCGGCAAGAGGTGAGAGGGACCCCAAGCAGCGAACAGCAACCCATTCTGCCAGACGCCCCGCATCAGCGACGACGGGGGCAGCAGAACCGCGTCAGGCAACCGGCGAAGCCGGATTCTCTTGGCCCACGCTTGCAGCCTGCACCGCCGGGGGTTCTGAGCGGTGCTGTGGCGAGCACGCCGCGACGCCGTGTATTGGACATACATCAGGAGTGGCGCGCGGAGTCCACGAAGCCGCTCAGGTTCCCCCACCCGCACCGCTGAGCAGGAAGACCACCGGAGGGCATCTGACATCGGTCAGGTGGGCATCAGGCCCAGTGAGACCAGGAGCAGGCCGAGTGCGGGCAGGAAGTTGTTGATCTGGTGGGCGATCACGCTGGCCGTCAGGCGGCCGGTGACCATCCTGGCCAGACCGATCGGGATGGTGATCACCAGCAGCAGCCAGGTGCGGGCCGGCTCCAGGTGGCCGATCGCGAACACCGCGGTGCTCAGCACGAACACGTTGAGCTGGCTCCAGCGCAGCCGCTCCATCGCGCCCCACAGCAGACCGCGGTAGAGCAGCTCCTCGCACAGCGGTGCGACCAGCCAGACGTGCAGGAACAGCAGCACCGCCACCACCGGCGGCAACCGGACGCCGTCGAGGACGCTGCTCACCGTGGACGTCTGGCCCGGCTCGGCCCAGTGCGTCCACAGCATGGTGGCGATCGTGGTGGTGACCAGTCCGACCCCACCGATGGCCAGCCCGGTCCTGACGTCCGACCAGCGCCACTCCAGCCCGAAGTCCTGCACCGGCCCGTTGCCGCGCACCACGGTGATGAGCACCGCCACGCCACCGGCCAGCAGGGTCGGCAGCACCAGCATCAGCACGATGGACCACACGCCCGGTGCGCCGAACGCGGCGGCCAGCACCACCGAGGTCAGCACGAACACCGCTTCGGCGAAGAAGAAGGCCCCCAGCCCCCAGCGGTGCGTGCGCACCGGCGGATCGGCCACCCAGGTGCGGCCGCCGGGTGCCGGATCGCCGACTCCGGATTCTTGTGTGTGCACGAGCGCCTCCGTGATGCCGAACAGCGGATCGACGACCCGCGTGACGATGTCGGCTGACACCGGCGGAAGCCGTCAGACTACTGCGGTGCCGAGCCGGGTCACGATCACCTCGTCTCGGGCGGAGTGTTCATCTGGCCACAGCGAACAGCAGGAGTGCCGGCAGGAAGTTGTTGGTGGCGTGCGCGACCATGCTGGCCGACACCCGCCCGGTGATCATCCGCGCCATCCCGATGGCCAGCCCGCCGACGAACAGCACCGGCGTCCGCCACACCTCCTGGTGTATCAGGGCGAAGATCACCGAGGTCAGGATGAGGATCGCGACGCGCGGGATCCGGTAGTGCTCCATCGCGCCCCACAGGGCACCGCGCATCAGCAGCTCCTCGGTCAGCGGCGCACCCAGGAACGCGAACAGAGCGAACAGGAACAACCAGACCGTCCGGTCTCCTTGCATCAGCCTGGTCAGGTCGGATTCCGGTGGCGGGCCGGTGACCGCGATGACCACCAGCGTCACCATCCACGACCCGAACAGCGCGCAGAGCCCGCAGATCAGGCCGACCTTCACGTCGCGGCGCCGGGGCAGGATGCCGAAGTCGGCGCGCAGCCCGTGCCCCCGCCACCACGAGAAGACCGCGGGAATCAGACCGAGCAGGATGTTCGGCGCGAACGCGACCAGCAGCAGCGGGCCGGTGTTCGGCGGTTGCGAGGGGTTGAACCCGCCGTCGGGCTCCCGCACGGCGCCGAGGATGACCACGGCCAGGTAGTAGCCGCCGTATCCGAGGAAGAACGCCGCGAAGCCCCAGGCCAGCGAACCCCGTCTGGCCGCTTCCAGCTGCGCCTCCCAGAACTTGGGGTGCAGGTCGGCGGTGCCGTCCACCCGACGCATCGGTTGAAGGTAAGGATCCCGCTTCTCCCCCACAAGACGCTCCCCTCGACCTACCAACCCTAAGGGTTCGCACACGGGAACGCTGTGTCGCCGAACGGAGGCGGAAACGATTGCGGGGACCGTTTTCAGACTGTTCGAAGGACTAGAAGGCCTTGCCGCCTAGCAGGATTCGACTCGGCGAGCGGAGAACGTCCAGGTCCTTGCGCGGGTCCGCGTCGTAGCACACCAGGTCAGCGAGGGCGCCGTGCTCCAGACCCGACCAGCCCAGCCACTCGCGCGCGCCCCAGGAGGCGGCGCTGAGGGCCTGCTCGGTGGACATGCCGACCCGGTGCAGCGCGGCGACCTCGTCGGCCAGCACGCCGTGCGGGATGCCGCCTCCGGCGTCGGTGCCCGCGTAGACCGGGATGCCCGCCTCGATGGCCTTGGCGACGGTGCTGTCGGCCCGCTCGTAGAGGGCCGTCATGTGCGTGGCGTAGTCCGGGTACTTCGTCGCGGCCGCGGCGAAGCCCGGGAAGTTCTCCACGTTGACCAGGGTCGGCACCAGGGCCGTCCCGCGTGCGGCCATCAGTTCGACGGTCTCGTCGGTCAGGCCGGTGCCGTGTTCGATGCAGTCGATGCCCGCGTTGATCAGGCCGGGCAGCGCGTCCTCGCCGAACACGTGGGCGGTGACCCGGGCGCCGAGCCGGTGCGCGGTGTCGATGGCCTCGGCCAGCACCTCGTCGCTCCACAGCGGGGCCAGGTCGCCCACCGAGCGGTCGATCCAGTCCCCGACGAGCTTGATCCAGCCGTCGCCGTAAGCCGCTTGCTCGGCGACCGCGGCGGGCAGGTCCTGCTCGTCGTCGAGGTCGTCGGACAGCTTCGGGATGTAGCGCTTGGGGCGGGCCAGGTGCTTGCCCGCGCGGATGATGCGCGGCAGGTCGTCGCGCTGCTGCAGCGGCCGGGTGTCGATCGGCGAACCGCAGTCGCGGATCAGCAGGGTGCCCGCGTCGCGGTCGGTCTCGGCCTGGGTGACGGCCTCGTCCAGCTCGATCGGCCCCTGAGTGCCGATGCCGACGTGGCAGTGCGCGTCGACCAGGCCGGGCAACACGTATCCGCCGTCGAAGACGGTCTCGGCGCCGGCGACCGGTTCCCACGAGATCCGGCCGTCGGCGATCCACAGGTCCCGCTGCGCGCCCTCGGGCAGCACCGTGGCGCGCAGGTGCAGCGCCGTCACTGGTCCTTCTTGCCGAAGTTCAGCTTCGACGGGTCGAAGCCGGGCGGAAGCTGGTTGGCGGTGGGGTCCAGTTTGGACAGATCCGGACCGGCTCCGCCGCCCATGCCGGGCATTCCGCCCGGGGGGAGTCCGGGGAAGCCGCCGGGCATGCCCTTCATCCCCTTCGGCGGGGTCGGGCCGCCCTTGCCCTTCTTGCCCTTCTTCCCCTTCTTGCCCTTGCGGTTCTTGCTGCCGCCGCCTCCGCCGCCGAAGCCGCCGAACTGGCCGGCCATCCGCTGCATCATCTTGCGGGCCTCGAAGAACCGGTTGACCAGGTCGTTGATGTCGCCGACGGTCACGCCCGAACCGCGCGCGATGCGCTGGCGGCGGGACGCGTTGATGATCTTCGGGTCGGCTCGCTCGGCCGGGGTCATGCCGCGGATGATCGCCTGGATCCGGTCGAGCTGCTTCTCGTCGAAGTTGGCCAGCTGGTCCTTCATCTGGCCCGCGCCCGGCAGCATGCCCAGCAGGTTCTGCAGCGGACCCATCCGCCGCACCGCCTGCATCTGCTCCAGGAAGTCCTCCAGGGTGAGCTGGCCGGTGCCCAGCTTCTCCGCGGCCTTCTCGGCCTGCTCCTGGTCGAAGGCCTGCTCGGCCTGCTCGATCAGGGTGAGCATGTCGCCCATGCCCAGGATCCGGTTGCCCATCCGGTCCGGGTGGAAGACGTCGAAGTCCTCCAGCTTCTCGCCGCTGGAGGCGAACATGATCGGCTGGCCGGTGACCTCGCGGACCGACAGCGCAGCACCACCGCGGGCGTCACCGTCGAGCTTGGTCAGCACGACACCGGAGAAGCCCACGCCGTCGCGGAACGCCTCGGCGGTGGTCACCGCGTCCTGACCGATCATCGCGTCCAGGACGAACAGGATCTCGTCCGGCTTGACCGCGTCCCGGATGTCCGCGGCCTGCTTCATCATCTCCTCGTCGACGCCCAGCCGGCCGGCGGTGTCGACGATGACGATGTCGTGCTGCGCGCGCTTGGCTTCCTCGATGCTGTCGCGGGAGACCTGCACCGGGTCGCCGACGCCGTTGCCCGGCTCGGGAGCGAACACCGGGACACCGGCGCGCTCACCGACCACCTGCAGCTGGTTGACGGCGTTCGGGCGCTGCAGGTCGCAGGCCACCAGCATCGGCGTGTGGCCCTGACCGGACAGCCACTTGGCGAGCTTGCCCGCCAGCGTCGTCTTACCCGCACCCTGCAGACCCGCGAGCATGATCACCGTCGGCGGGGTCTTGGCCAGCTCCAGGCGACGGGTCTCACCGCCGAGGATCGTGACCAGTTCCTCGTTGACGATCTTGACGACCTGCTGAGCCGGGTTCAGCGCCTGCGAGACCTCGGAGCCCTTGGCCCGCTCCTTGACACCCTTGATGAACCCGCGCACGACGGGAAGCGCCACGTCCGCTTCGAGCAGGGCGATGCGGATCTCCCGCGCGGTGGCGTCGATGTCGGCTTCCGACAGCCGCCCCTTGCCGCGCAGGTTCGTCAGGACCGAGGTGAGCCGGTCGGAGAGAGTGTCGAACACGGGTTCACGGGCTCCAGAGTCGATGGATGTACCTGGGTACCTATGCGAGGGTAACCGGCCCGCCCGGACGCCCGGCGCGGACCGGCCACCGCAAAAGGTTCCCGATCAATTCAGTTGGCTCTGCGACCTGTTGATCTGCGTGCAAGCGGCGCAGCCGCGAGCAGTGAGAACCACCCTCGCAACCAGCACCGCCGCGGGTTCTGACACGTCTTCTGGCGAGTACGCCGCGACGCCGTGCATTGGCATACATCAGGAGTGGCGCACGGAGTCCAGAAGGCGTGTCAGGTTCCGCTACCCGCACCGACCAGCAAAACGACCGCAGAAAGAGGTCGTCACGCCCCGGTGTGCCGGAGGTCGCGCTTGGGGCCCGTGCGGTGCTGCTGCGGGGAGCGCTGGGCGGTGCCCTGGCCCTTGCGGTGCGGGCGTGGCTTGTTGTCGCGGTCCCGGTTGCCGGCGGGGCGGCGCGGGCGGCGGCTGATGAACTCGCCGTCGGCGCGGGTGATCTTCAGACCACGACCGGCCACCTGGGTGGCGCGCAGCTTGGTCAGCAGCTCCTCGGGCAGGTCCGCGGGCAGCTCGATCAGCGTGTGCTCGTTGCGGATGTCGATGTGCCCGATGTACTTGCTGGGCACACCGCCCTCGTTGGCGAGCGCACCGACCAGGGCGCGCGGCGTGACGCGGTTCCGGCGGCCGACCTCGACCCGGTAGGTCTCGGTGTCGGCGTTGTTGCTGTGGAACGTCGGGCCGTCGCGGCGCGCCGGCTCCGGCTCGGCCTCCAGCAGCAGCGGGCGCTCCCCCTGGGCCATCGCGGCGAGGGCCGCGGCGATCTCCGAGGCGGGCACGTCGTGGGTGCGCTCGTACTCGTTGACCAGCTCCTGGAAGACCTCCAGGCCACCCTTGGCCAACGTGTCGGTGATGCTCTGCGCGAACTTCGCCAGACGGCGGTCGTTGACCGCGTCGATGCTCGGCAGCTCCATCTGCGTGATCTGCTGGCGGGTGGCCCGCTCGATCGCGCGCAGCAGGTGGCGCTCGCGCGGGGAGACGAACAGGATCGCCTCGCCGCTGCGCCCGGCACGACCGGTGCGGCCCACGCGGTGCACGTAGGACTCGGTGTCGTGCGGGATGTCGTAGTTGAGCACGTGCGAGATGCGCTCGACGTCGAGACCGCGCGCGGCCACGTCGGTGGCCACCAGGATGTCGACCTTGCCGTCGCGCAGGTGACCGATGGTGCGCTCGCGCTGGGCCTGGGCGATGTCGCCGTTGATGGCCGAGGCGCTGAAACCGCGCGCCTGCAGCTTCTCCGCGAGCTCCTCGGTGAGCTGCTTGGTGCGCACGAACACGATCATCGCGTCGAAGGTCTCGACCTCGAGGATGCGGGTCAGCGCGTCCAGCTTGTTGGAGGCGCGCACCGGCACGTGCCGCTGGTTGATGTTGGTGGCGGTGGAGGTCTTCGTCTTGACCGAGATCTCCGCCGGGTTGTTCAGGTAGTTCTGCGTGATCTTGCGGATGCCCTGCGGCATCGTCGCCGAGAACAGCGCGACCTGGCGCTGGCTGGGAACCGACTGCAGGATCTTCTCGACGTCCTCGATGAAGCCCATGCGCAGCATCTCGTCGGCCTCGTCGAGCACCAGGTTCTTCAGCGCGCTGAGGTCCAGCGAGCCCTTCTCCAGGTGGTCGATGAGCCGGCCCGGGGTGCCGACGACGACGTGCGCACCGCGGCGCAGACCCGCCAGCTGCGGGCCGTAGCCGGTGCCGCCGTAGATCGGCAGCACGTGGAAGCCGGGCAGGTGCGAGGCGTAGCGCTGGAACGCCTCGGAGACCTGGATGGCCAGCTCGCGGGTGGGCGCCAGCACCAGGGCCTGCGGCTTGGTGGTGGTCAGGTCCATGTTGGACAGAATCGGCAGCGCGAACGCGGCGGTCTTGCCGGTACCGGTCTGCGCCAGGCCCAGCACGTCGCGGCCTTCCAGCAGCAGCGGGATCGTCTGCTCCTGGATCGGCGACGGGGCCTCGTACCCGATCTCGGTCAGCGTCTTCTGGACGCGCTCGTCGAGTTCGAGTTCAGCGAAAGTAGGCATGCGGAACGCGGGTCTCCCTAGGTGGGTCGGCGGTGGGCTGATCGCGGAAAAAGGTCCGGCGCCACCCCGCGCGTGCTGACGGGGCTGTGCGTCCACTCGGTGGCGTGCGGCGAACCTGCTTGGACTCCGCTTGCGCTTGTCGAACCGCGCGCTCCACCCGACGCACACCCTGTTGCCAGTGACCCGCAGCTCGAAAAATCTCAGCCTGGCGCAGCGACATCTGGCCGCAGCACCGGGGGTCCAGGGTAATCATCGCGATCAGTTGATGTCGGCCCGCCCCTGCCCAAGGGGACGCAGGTCACGTCTCGACGTCCAGCCGCAGGCCACCGGCCACCTGGGAACGGGTGAACAGGTGCACCCGGCGCCAGCCGATCAGCCGCTCACCGGCCAGCAGGCGCCGGTGCATCCGCTCGGCCCGCAGCACGTGCCGCTGGAAGGAGCTCGACCGGATCAGCCTGCCCCGCGCCCGCTGCCCGTCCAGCGCCGAGTCGGCGTCGGCGTGCAGCCACAGCAGGACCGTCCGCCGCCCGCTCAGGCGCGCGAAGACCAGCAGCATCAGCCGCGTGCTCGCCCTGGTCGCGGGCTCGTGCGCGACCACCGGGCCGCGGCCGACCAGGCACGACCACAAGATCCGGGAGCGGTGCAGCAGGTGCACCAGCGGCCGGTAGTAGCGGTACGGAATGCCGGGTGACAGGGCGCGCAGCCTGGCGCGCACCTGCTCGGAGTCCAGTCGGACCACGTCCTCGCCCGAGCGCATCTTGGCCAGCACGGTGCTCTTGCCCGCGCCGGGCACACCGGCGAGCACGACCAGCGAACGGCGGCCCACCCGCACCGAAGGCGTCGGGTCGGCAGCGACGGGAGATGCGTCCGAAATGTCCACCAGGACTCCAGATTACGCGCTCCCGATCATGGAAGGCGGGGAAGTGATGACCGCCGCACCGACGAGGAGGCGGCCCGCTCCCCCTGAGCAGGCCGCCTCGTCGAACTCCCCGGTGCGTTACGGGGTCCCGCACCCGGTTCACACGTGGGAGGCCCTGTCCCCCGCCTCCCACGTGTGAACCG
>NZ_SMKS01000051.1:0-44238 GCF_004348435.1 Saccharopolyspora terrae
TACAGCACCGAGACCCAACGGCGCGCCGCCTTGCCCGGCTGGCTACACGGCTACAACCATCACCGCCACCACACCAGCATCGGCGGCCCACCCGCCAGCCGCGTAACCAACCTCTCAGGTCAGTACAACTAGGGACTGGTTTTCAATGCGGCGAAGCCGCATCCTCTTCCACCACCATCGCCACTGGCACCGCCGCGGGTTCGCCAGCGCCTTCGTGGCGAGTACGCCGCGACGCTGATGTCCACCCCTGGGGTAAGCGGAACACATCAGGAGCGGCGCACGGAGACCACGGAGGCGCTGTGCTTCCCCTTCGGGGGTTTCCGCCACCCGCACCGCCACGCAAAGCAATTCCCGAACAGTTCTCAACCGGAGGTGGTGGCCGGAACAGCGCCGGTGTGCTGGGGTGGCGACATGATCGAGTCAACGGACCGCGAGGTAGCGGGGAGCCTGGGAACCCTGGCAGTGCGGGAGTGGTCGGCGGACAACCCGGGCTGGATCGCGCTGATCGCGCACGGCTACGGCGAGCACTCCGGCCGCTACCAGTGGGTCGCGGAGCAGTTGGTCCACGCACGCGCTCTGGTGTGGGCACCGGACCACATCGGCCACGGCCGTTCGCCGGGCGACCGCGTCCACTTCGAGGACGCCGAGGTCCTGGTCGCCGACCTGGAGGCGCTGCGCCGCGAGGTGACCGCGCAGCACCCGGACCTGCCGGTGGTGCTGATCGGGCATTCGATGGGCGGGATGCTCGCCGCGCGCTACGCCCAGGAGCACCAGCGCAACCTGGCCGCCGTGGTGCTGTCCGGCCCGGTGCTGGGCACCTGGCACGTGCTCGACCTGCTGGAGCACGACGAGATCCCGGACACCCCGATCGACCCGGCGACGTTGTCCCGCGACCCGGAGGTGGGCGCGGCGTACCTGGGCGACGAGCTGGTCTGGCACGGCCCGTTCAAGCGGCCCACGCTGCGCGCGATCGACGACTGCCTGCTGGCGATCAACGAGGGCCCGGCGCTGGAGATCCCGACCTTGTGGGTGCACGGCGAGGACGACGAGCTGGTGCCGGAGGCCGACACCCGGACCGGCATCGACCGCATCCGGGGCCACGAGTTCCACGAGCACATCTACCCGGGCGGCCGCCACGAGCTGTTCAACGAGACCAACAAAGCCGAGGTCATGACGGATGTCCGCAACTTCATCGGCCGAGCGCTGAATTCTTAGATCGGCTGATTATACTGACGATCATTACCTGATCGAGTGAGGCGTGTCGCTTGCGCGGTTGCAGGCGTCCGCTCTTCCGGGCAGCTTGAAGTCCGACGGAGCGGGGGGCTGCCATGAACGTCGAGCGTGCGCAGGACTTGATCGGGACACCGGTTTTCGACAGCGACGGCAACCGCGTCGGCCGGGTCGGCAACGTCTACGTCGACGACCACACCAACCAGCCCGAATGGGTCACGGTGCGACTCGGCATGCTCGGGGTCAGGGAGACCTTCGTGCCGCTCGACGGCGCGATCAAGGCGGAGAACCGGCTGGAGATCCCGCTCTCCCGAGCCCGGGTCCGCAACGCCCCGAGCGTCGAGGCCGAGGGCGGACGGCTCACCGACACCGAGGGCCGCGACCTCTACGCCTACTACGGCCTCGCCGACCCCGACGAGAGCGATATCGATTCATGATCCTCTCGGGCGTTCGAACCCGGTGCGGATGCGGAAGAATCTTCCGCGATGGACGCACACAGCGAGCTCGAACTGCTCATCACGGTGGTCGTCGGCGCGCAGGACGAAGCCTCCGCCCGAGTCGCCTGCGATGACCTGGTCAGACGGGTCGGCGGACGGGTCGTGACCGTCGGGGACTGCTCCGACGAGGAGCCCGGCTGCTGGTCGCTGACGATGAGCCGCGGCACCGGGGAGACGGGCTGGCACGTGGCAGCCCTCTCGCGCGTGGTGCGCAACTTCCTCCGGGAGCTGGGGCCGGGCTACGCCCGCCACCGCGTCGCCTGCGCGCCGCCGACGGCCTGGTCGGTGGTGGACGACCCCGAGCTGGTCGGCGAACTCGTCCCGGCCGGCGAACGCCTGCTCATCGAGGCCTGGTCGGCGGAGCCCGAGGACGCCCCGGATCACCAAGAATCCACAGTAGACAACTGACTCCAACATGCCTGCCAGCTAAGACCGAACAGTGATCAACAAGGGGTGGCCCGGCCGCGCGCTGATCTCGCTCGGGCACTACCTTGTGAGTCCTTGCAGAGTCGTACCGCCCTGGGAGAGGACCGCAATCCACATGGCAGGCGTCGAAGAAGTTCGCGCAGGCATTTCGCTGGCCAACCAGAAGATGCAGGAAGGCGTCGCAGCCCTCCAGCAGACGGCGCTCGTCCTCGAAGAGGCGCAAGCCGCGCTCTCCGGCGCCATCCAGGGCACCGCGCAGGACGAGATGCAGCACGCCTACGGCATGCTCGCCGAAGTCCTGCAGACGATCGGTGGCGCGCAGGGCACGCTGTCGGCGACGATCTCCTCCACTGAGAGCTACGCCGGGCGGCTGTAGCGGTGTCCTCGCTCGACGAACTCCAGCAGGTCCTGCAGGGCATCGAGCGCCAGCTCGAAGAGGCCGGTGCGCACCTGGGCACCTGTCAGGGCAAGCTCGACGAAGCGCGTCAGGCGCTGGTCCGGCTCGACCCGGAGCACCCGGAGACCGTCCTCCCACCGGGGCTCCCCCGAACGCATGACCAGGTCGAGCGCGCCCAGCGCCTGATCGACCTCGTCCTGAACACGATCCGCGACTTCGCCACCCGTTTGTAGGACGGTCGGCGGAGCGCGGAACACCGTCCCACTGCGCGGTATTCGTGCCTGCGCATGGGTTAGGCGGGGCTTATTTCGAGGTGGTACCTTGATCACGTTCCGTAACTCGGTCTCCGAGGTGGCGTGTTGTGAAACGCAGTGACCGGCGAAGTCGCATCGAATCGGCATTCGAGCACCTGCGCCGCAGCATCTCCGCCGCCCTCGGCGCCGCCGAGAACGCGCACCAGGAAGTGCTCGACACCTGCGCCGAGCAGGAGTACGCGCTGCGCATCGCCCAGCTCGGCGCGGCTGCGGCCGAACGCGAACCCGAGAAGATCGCCGACCCGGCCGACCCGCACTTCCAGGCCGCGCTCGCCAGGGCGCTCGCCGACCGCGACGAGATCTTCCAGGACTGGACCGAGCAGGGCCCGCCGTCCCTGGAGAAGCTGGTCGCCGCGAACTCGCCCGGCAGCGCGTCGGACCCGTTCGACGCCTGGCTCGGCGAGTTCGGCGGCGGTGACGTCGCGCACCCGCCCGAGCTGTGGCGCATCGGCACCGCGACCATCCCCGACTCCCCGCTGTCGCCGTCGTTCCCCGCGGTGGTCCCGGCGCTGGACTTCGCGCACCTGCGCATCACCACCGACGAGGTGCCCGAAACCGCCGAAACCCTGGTGCAGAACCTGCTGCTGCGCATCGTCAGCCACTTCGAACCCGGCCAGGTGCGCATCCACAGCTGGGACGTCGCGAGGCTGACCGGGACGCTGCCCGATCTGCACCCGCTCAGCAGCGCCGGACTACTCACCGCCCACGACCCGACGCGGCTGGGCGACATGCTCGACGTGCTCTCCGACCACATCAAGCGCATCCACTCCGGCGCGCTGCTCGGCGAGCACACCACGCTGCGCGCGCTGGCCGCTGCCAACGGCAGGCGCGGCGAACCGTGGCGGATCGCGGTGCTGTTCGGCAACGGCCAGCCGCTGCGCGAGGAACAGCAGCAGCAGCTCCAGCGCATCGCCCGCAACGGCCTGGCCTGCGGGATCCAGCTGATCACTGTCGACCTCCCGCTGACCGTCAACAGCTCCATAGAGTCGATCACGCTGATCGGCGAGAACCGGGCCCGCACCAGCATGACCGGGCCGGAAGCCGTGGTGGCGCTGGACGAACCGCCCACGCGCGGCAAGGCGTCGAAGGCGTGCGCCGCGATCGCGGCCGAGTTCGAGTCCCGCCGCGCGCGGGTCCGCAACTTCGACGACCTGCTGCCCGACGAGCTGTGGCAGTGCCACTCGCGTTCCGAACTGCAGGCTCCCGTCGGGTTCGACGAGGGCGAAGAGGTGTGGATGCGGCTCGGCGACGCCAGCCCGCACACGCTGATCGGCGGGCCGAGCGGCTCGGGCAAGACGAACTTCCTCTACAGCATGCTCGGCGCGATGGCCGCCCGGTACTCGCCGGACGAGCTGGAGCTGTACCTGCTGGACTTCAAGGAAGGCGTGTCGTTCGCCCAGTTCACGCCGGGCAAGCGCGACCCGAGCTGGCTGCCGCACTCCAAGCTGGTGGGCGTCAACGTCAACACCGACCGCGAGTTCGGGCTGGCGCTGCTGCGGTTCCTGGCCGACGAGATGCGCCGCCGCGCCGACAAGGCCAAGGAGCACGAGGTCACCAAGCTCGAAGAGCTGCGCGCCGAGGACCCCGAGGGCCGGTGGCCGCGGATCGTGGCGGTGATCGACGAGTTCCAGTACCTGTTCGCCGACCGCGATCCGGTGACCGCGCAGGCCACCAAGCTGCTGGAAGACGTTGCGCGGCGCGGCCGCTCGCAGGGGATCCACCTGGTGCTGGCCAGCCAGGACGTCTCGGGCATCGAGGCGTTCTGGGGCAAGCCGGCGATCTTCGAGCAGTTCATCCTGCGCATCGCGCTGCCCAAGGCGCGGCGCGTGCTCACCGAGCACAACCAGGCGGCGATGGACCTGCCGCGCTGGCACGCGGTGGTCAACCACGAGTCGGGCGTCAAGCACGGCAACGAGATCGCCCGCATCCCCGACGCCACCGCCCGCGACACGTTCCACGAGCTGCAACAGCGGCTGTGGCAGCGGCGCGCGGCCGGTTCGCACCCGCCGCGCCTGTTCGACGGTTCCAACCTGCCGAAGCTGTCTGCCCTGGAGGACTTCTGGAGGCTGACCGCGCCGGTGAGCACGCCGCGCGCGCTGCTCGGTCAGGTCATCGACGTCGAGGGGACGGCCGCAGCGGTGCGGCTGTCGCGCTCGCCGGGACGCAACATCGCGGTGATCGGCTCGGTCCGCGAGGACACCACCAGCGCGCTCGGCGCGGCGGCGCTCTCGCTGTCCCGCCAGCACGAACCGGGCAAGATCCGGTTCACCATCGGTGCCCTGCTCGACGACGTCGACGACGACGCGCGCGCCGTGGCCGAGGAGCTCCGCGGGCGCGGCCACGAGGTCGACGTGGTGGGCCTGGACGAGATCTCGGCGACGCTCGACGGCATAGCCCAGGACATCGACGCCGGCGCGTCGCCGGTCCGGCACTGCGTGGTGCTCTACGCCGTCGACGCCGCGCAGACGACGCTGGAGCGCAAGGATCCGGTGACCCGCGCGTGCGCGCTGGACTCCCTGCGCAAGATCCTCAAGCAGGGCCCGGAGTCCCGGGTGCACGTGATCGGCTGGTGGCGCAGCGTGCAGCGGGTGAAGAACACCCTCGGCATGGGGCCGGTGGACGACATCGGCGCGTGGGTCGCCTTCGACGTGCACGGGCAGGAGCTCAGCGCGTTCGCCGCGGGCCAGCCGGTGAACTGGTCGCCGCGCTCGCGCCGCGGCCTGTTCTTCGACCGCTCGGTGCACTCGCGTCCCGAAGTGGTCCTGCCCTTCGACCTCGGCGGGGCTCCGCCGGTGCCCGCCCAGCGTTCGACGGAGTCGGACGCCAACGTCCGGGAGGAAGCCGGTGACTGAGACCGCGGCCGAGCGCTACCGCGAGCTGACCGCCCTGGCCACGGCCGCGGGCAAGCGGATGCGCAAGCACGAGCGCGACAGCGCCGAGAAGCTCGGCGAGAAGGTCGCGGCGGGCAAGCAGCGCACGGAGGAGTCGGAGAAGGTCCGCGACGAGCTGGTCGCCGAGGTCAAGCAGCGCTGGACGGCCGCGATGCAGGTCGTCTGGGACGAGCGCTGGCTGCGCTCCTCCGGCCTCCCGGCCGCTGACCGGAAGGCTCCCGACGCGTCGCCGTCGGAGTCCCGCCTCGCCGTCCACGAGGCGTTCGAGGACCTCCGCGACGCCATCACCAAACCCCGCCTGCCCACCGGATTCCTCTCCCGCCGCAAGAAGTCCTGAGGCCACCCCGGCGGGGCGGAATTCGAATTTCGCGCGAAATTCGAGTCGGAACTTTCGCGTTCGAATTTCGCGCGAAATTCGGATCCCTACGCTGGGCGTGTGCAGGAGCTGAGGACTGCGGCCGAGGTCGCGGAGGTCACGTCCGACCTGATGGTGCGGTGGGCGGCCCAGGCGTTGGAGCCGGGGTACCCGCACGAGCGCGGGGCGGCGTGGCGGTCGCGCAACGCGGTGGTCGTGTTCGCGCCCCGGCTCAACCGCGCCGACCGGGTGGTCCACGCCGGTGACGAGGACGACGTCGTCGCGCTGCTGCGGGAGGTCCTGCCCGGTCTGAACGGCCAGAAGGTGCGGTTGCTCGCAGCCGCTCCGCTGGCCTCCCGGGTCTCCGAGCGGTTGGGCCACGAGGTCCTGGCGACGTTCGGATGGCTGCACCTGGACGCCGCCGCGCCGCAGGGACCCACCCCCGAGGTCGAGTGGCTGACCGGAGCCGACGTTCCGGCGATCGACGCGCTGCTGCGCGAGGCCAACCCCGGCTCGTACCTGTTCCCCGACGACCCGGGAGCCGTGCGGTGGGCCGGGATCCGCGACACCGACGGCACCCCGATCTCGATCGCCGGGGACTCCTGGCCCGCACCGGGACTGCGCTACGTCTCCGGCGTCGCCACCCACCCCGCGCACCGGGGCCGGGGCCTGTCCACGCAGGTCTGCACGTTCGTGACCAGGGAGCTCGCCGCGCTCGGCGCGGTGACGCTGATGGCCGACGCCGACAACGAACCGGCGCTGAAGGTCTACCGGGGCCTCGGCTTCCGCTACAGCCCCATCTCCGCTAGTCGCGGATGAGCTTGCCCGGGTTGAGGATTCCCGTCGGGTCCACCGCCCGCTTGGCCGCGGTCAGGACCGCCGTGCCGATGTCGCCGATCTCCGCGCCCAGCCACGGCCGGTGGTCGACGCCGACCGCGTGGTGGTGGCTGATCGTGCCGCGACCGGCGATGGCGTCGCAGGCCGCTTCCTTCGCGCGCTGCCACTGGGCGAGGGCGTGCTCGGCGTCGCGCGGCGCCAGCACCGTGAAGTACAGCGAGGCACCGGTCTCGTAGGCGTGCGAGACGTGGCACATCACGATGGGCGGCTTGCTGCCGGTCTGCAGGTTGCGCACCAGGGCCGTGCGCACCGCGGAGCGCAGCTCGCTCAGCCCGCTCCAGCTCGTCGCGGTCTCCAGCGTCTCCACGCACACGCCCCGGTCGAGCAGGGCGTCCCGCTGCCGAGGCCCGGAGAAGCGGTGCGACTTCCACGACTCCCCGGCCGCCCGGCCCAACCGCACGGTCCGGACGTCGCGCAGCGCGCGCACCGCTGCCGCCCGGCGCTGCTTGAGCTCGGTGCGGGAACCGGCGTCCCAGCCGAGCACCAGCAGGCACGGGTTGCGGACGCCCTTGGCGCGCAGGAAGTTCCCGAGCGCACGTGCCTTGAGCTGCCCGGACAGCGCGAGCTGCACCTCGGTCTCGGTCGGGTCCGACAGCCTGGTGACGTCGGCGAGCACCCGTTCCTGAGCGAGCGCGCGCACGGCGTCGGTGCCGGCCTGCCAGCCGTCCACCACGAAGGCCTCGTAGCGGCTGCGCCTCGGCGCGGGCCGCACCCGGACGGCGACCTCGGTGATGACCCCGAGGATCCCTTCGCTGCCGATGGCGAGCTGACGCAGATCGGGTCCCGCGGCCGACGCCGGGGCGACACCGAGCTTCCACTCACCGGCCGGCGTCGCCAGCCGCACGCCCTCGACCATGTCCTCGAAACGCCCGTAGCCGGAGGAGGCCTGGCCCGCCGAGCGGGTCGCGGCGAACCCGCCGATGGTGGCCCGCTCGAAGGACTGCGGGAAGTGCCCGAGCGTGAATCCGTGCGCGGCCAGCAGCGATTCGGCCTCGGTCGCGCGCATCCCGGCCTGCAGCACGGCGATCCGCGAGTCCGGGTCGAGCGAGATCAGCCGGTCCAGCCGCACGAGGTCGAGGGCGACGACGGCGTTCTTCCCGCCGCGCAGCGCGTCGACGCCGCCCACGACGGAGGTTCCGCCGCCGAAGGGGACCACCGCGATGTCGTGGCGGGCGCAGATCTCCAGCACGCCCTGCACCAGCTCCGGGTCCGAGGGCAGCAGCACGGCGTCCGGGACGGCCAGTTCGGCGCCGTCGCGCCTGCGCACCAGGTCGCTGTAGGACATGCCGCCCGCGCGTCCGAGCCGCGCAGCCGTGTCGACGAGCACGTGCCGCTCGCCGAGCAGTGCTTCCAACTCGGCGCGCGGGGTGTCGGCGAGGGAGCTCCCGGGTACGTCGAGGAGCGACGACGGGACCGCCGGCGTGGTGGTCTCGGTGAGTCCGATGCGGTGCCGCAACCAGCGCAGCGCGGACGGGGACAGTGGCGCGGACGCGGCCCCTGACGGGGTCCAGCTGCCGCGGAGGGTGTGTTCGATCTCGCCGTTCACGGCTAAAGTGTGACACATGGAGTCGGATTGTCACAGCATCGAGCGAGCTGACCCGCATCACGCCCGCACCGGCAAGCGGCAGGCGGCCAACCGGGTCGCCGACGCCGACCTGCTCAGCGCGGCGCGCGCGTGCGTGCTGGCCTCAGGCGTCCGACGAACCACGCTGACCGAGGTCGCCCGCACCGCGGGCGTCAGCCGGATGACTCTCTACCGCCGCTTCCCCGACGTGGGCAGCATGGTCACGTCCCTCGTCACGGTCGAGTTCGGTGAAGTCCTCGACCAGGCACGCCGAGCGGCGGTGAGCGGCCACGCACGAGAGCGCCTCGTGCGCGTCATGGTGCGCGGCATCAGACTGCTGCGCGAAGCTCCCCTGCTGCAACGAGTCCTGGAAACCGACGCCGAACTGCTGCTGCCCTACCTGGTCGCCCGACTGGGCAGCACCCAGCTGGCGACCGACCGGTTCATTCGCGAGTATCTGGCCGCCGGGCACGCCGACGGATCGATCCGCCCCGGCGACGTGGCGGTGCAGGCCCGCTCGCTGCTGCTGCTGACCCAGTCGTTCGTCATCTCCGCAGGTCCGGCGACCGAGGACGTCGGACTCGACTCGCTGACCGACGAACTCGCCCACCTCCTCGACGGCGCTCTCCAGCCAAGGAGCCCTTCATGATCACCACGCCGCTGCCCGCCGGTTCGCTGCGCGCCACCTCGCTGAACTCCGCCCGGCTGCGAACCGACCTGCACGCGGCGGCGGAGCAGGAAGTCGACCTGCTCGTCGTCGGCGGTGGCGTCACCGGCACCGGGGTCGCCCTCGACGCAGCGGCGAGGGGACTGTCGGTGGCGCTGGTGGAGGCCGAGGACCTCGCGTGGGGAACCTCCCGCTGGTCCAGCAAGCTCGTGCACGGAGGTATGCGCTACCTCGCGCACGGCGACATCGCGCTGGCGCGGGAGAGCGCGGCCGAGCGCCACGTGCTCATGACCCGCACCGCCCCGCACCTGGTCCGCCCGCTGCCGCAGCTCATCCCCTTGCACGAAGGGATGTCGCGACGCCGGGAAGTCGTCCTGCACGCAGGTCTGCGGGCAGGCGACGCGCTCCGGCGGGCGGCGCGGACGCCCTCCGACGTCCTGCCGTCGCCCAAGAGGATCCCTTCGGCCGAAGCCCTCGCGCTCGTTCCCGGACTTCGCCCGGCCGGGCTGCGCGGCGGCCTGCTGAGCTTCGACGGGCAGCTGGTCGACGACGCACGGCTGGTGGTGGCGCTGGCGCGCACGGCGGCCGGGTTCGGCGCGCGCGTCCTCACCCGCTGCGCGGTGACGTCCCTCGACGGCGGAGGCGCCGACCTGGTGGACGCGCGCAGCGGCGAATCGCTGCGGATCCGCGCGCGATCGGTGGTCAACGCCGCGGGCGTGTGGGCCGGTGACCTCGTGCCGGAGGTCCGGCTGAGCCCGTCGCGCGGATCGCACCTGGTGGTCGACGCCGACGCTGCCGGGGTCGCCGGAACCGCCGTCGTCGCGCCCGTGCCAGGTGAGCCGGGACGGTTCCTGCTGCTGATCCCGCTGCCCGACGGCCGCGCGATCCTCGGGCTGACCGACGAACCGGCGCCCGGTCCCATCCCGACCGTCCCGGAGGTCCCGGAGTCCGATGTGGACTTCCTGCTGGCCGGGGTCCGCGACGTCCTGGGAGCGCCGCTGACCCGCGACCACGTCCTCGGGTCGTTCGCCGGCCTCCGGCCGCTGCTCCAGCAGGACGGCAAGGACTCCGCCGACCTCTCCCGCCACCACGCGGTGCTCACGTCGGAGGAAGGGGTCATCACGGTCATCGGCGGCACGCTCACGACCTACCGGAAGATGGCCGCTGACGCCGTGGACGCGGCGGTCGGGTCCCGCGGCCTGTCGGCCGGGCCTTCGCGGACCACCGAGATCGCGCTGGTCGGCGCTGCCCCTCGGCGTCACCTCACCGACATCGAGGCTCCCGCCACCCTCGTCGCCAAGTACGGCACCGAAGCCGCCCGCGTCGCGGCCCTGACCGAGTTCGACCAGGACCTCGCCGAACCTGTCGCGGAAGGCCTCCACCTCACGGCGGCCGAAGTCCTCTGGGCGGTCCGCCACGAAGGCGCCCTCGATGCCGACGACGTCCTCGACCGCCGCTCCCGCCTGGGCCTCGACCCCGCCCAACGCACCGCAGCCCTCCCCCAGGTCGAGAACCTGGTCACCAGAGCACTGGCAGGAATCGAACCCTGACCCACCACCTCTCCCCGACTACCGCAGCAATCCGTGACCCGAATACGGCAGTAATCCGGGTCCCGCCACAGGCGCAGTCCCAGCTCCAGACCCGAATACCGCAGTAATCCGTGGCCCGAATACGGCGGTAATCCGGGTTTCGGTGCCGGGGTGAGGTGCAGAAAGGCCCCGGGGCCGGCCTTGGTGGCCGGGCTCTCCGGGGCCCATTGCGTGGTCCGAGGCCTTGGCCTCAGACTTGATTCAGGTAACGATTCAGATCAGCGCTGGTCCATCGGCTTGTACGGACGCTCGGCGGCACCGGTGTAGACCTGACGCGGACGACTGATCTTGCGGGCCGGGTCCTCGATCATCTCGCGCCAGTGCGCGATCCAGCCGGGAAGGCGGCCGAGCGCGAACAGCACGGTGAAGAACTTCGTCGGGAAGCCCATCGCCTTGTAGATCAGGCCGGTGTAGAAGTCCACGTTCGGGTAGAGCTTGCGCGAGACGAAGTAGTCGTCCGACAGCGCCCGCTCCTCCAGCCGCAGCGCGATGTCCAGCAGCGGGTCGTTGGCACCCAGCTTGGACAGCACCTCGTCGGCGGTCTTCTTGATGATCGCCGCGCGCGGGTCGTAGTTCTTGTAGACCCGGTGGCCGAAGCCCATCAGGCGAACGCCGGGCTCCTTGTTCTTCACCCGCTCGACGAACGCGTCGACGTCGCCGCCGTTGTTCTTGATGCCTTCCAGCATCTCCAGCACCGCGCTGTTCGCGCCGCCGTGCAGCGGGCCGAACAGGGCGTTGATGCCGGCCGAGACGCTGGCGAACATGTTCGCCTCGGACGAGCCGACCATCCGGACCGTCGAGGTGGAGCAGTTCTGCTCGTGGTCGGCGTGCAGGATGAACAGCAGGTCCAGCGCGCGGGCCAGGGTCGGGTCGACCTCGTAGGGCTCGGCGGGGAAGCCGAAGGTCATCCGGAGGAAGTTCTCCACCAGGCCCAGCGAGTTGTCCGGGTACAGGAACGGCTGGCCGACCGACTTCTTGTAGGCGTAAGCCGCGATCGTGGGCAGCTTCGCCAGCAGGCGGACCGTGGACAGCTCGACCTGGTCCTTGTCGAACGGGTTGAGGCTGTCCTGGTAGAAGGTCGACAGCGCCGAAACCGCGGACGACAGCACCGGCATCGGGTGCGCGTCGCGGGGGAAGCCGTCGAAGAACTGCTTGAGGTCTTCGTGCAGCAGCGTGTGGCGGCGGATGCGCTCGGAGAACTCGTCGTACTCCTGCTGGGTCGGCAGCTCACCGTAGATCAGCAGGTAGCTGACCTCGATGAAGTTCGACTTCGCCGCGAGTTCCTCGATGGGGTAGCCGCGGTACCGGAGGATTCCGGCGTCGCCGTCGATGTAGGTGATGTCGGAGTTGCAGGCTGCGGTGTTGACGAAGCCCGGATCCAACGTCACCAAACCGGTCTGGGCCAGCAACTTGCCGAGATCGACGCCAGGCGCACCCTCGGTAGGTTGCGTCACCTGCATTTCGTGCTCGCCGGCGTCATAGCGCAGCGCGACGGTACGTTTGGCGGTCACGTCGTCGGGCATTCGGGAACCTCTCGCGCTCGTCAAGGGGTGCGTGATGACGACCGCGATAGCCCAGCCAAGCGGCAGGGCTCGATGTCGCCCGCGCTCCGGTCGGGGTGTCCGAACCGTCGCAGCACCACCCCGTTGGGGTCCTGTCAGTAGTCACGCTAGACCGCCGGAGGGTCCCCGCGCAGCAATCGCGTTTCCTCTTTTTTGCAGGTGGGACCACGATCACATCACACTTACCGGTAGGCGGAGCGCCGATGTCGACGCTCCGCCACCGCCTGACACCACCATCGTGACCACGAGTGAAATCCGAACGGTCTAATCCGGATTCGTTCTTCCGCAGTCAGACCGCTGAGCTCACGGGGCGTGTTCGGACACCACCGGATGGATTCCGATCACGCATCCAGCTCCGCGGACCACGGCGGTTCGGCTCCGGGACGCGAAACGGTGACGGCCGCCGCGGCGGCGGCGAACGACAGGGCCTGCTCCCACTGCCGCGCGCCCAGCGCGCGGACCTTCTCGGGCGACAGCGCACCGTTGCGGTGGAGCCACGCCAGCAGCGCCGCCTGCACGGTGTCGCCGGCGCCGATGGTGTCGGCGACGTCGACCTTCCGACCGGGGACCGTGACCTCGCCGTCGGCGGTGACCGCGGTGAGCCCGTCGGCTCCCCTGGTCAGCACCACCGCCGCCGGGCCGCGCGCCTGCCACTCGCGGGCCGCTTCGACCACGTCGCACCCCGGGGCGAGCCACTCGGCGTCGTCGTCGGAGACCTTGAGCAGCCCGACCGAGGGCAGCCAGGAGGAGAACCGCGCCCGGTAGGCGTCCGCGTCGGCGATGAGGTCGGCTCGGATGTTGGGGTCGAGCGCGATGAACACGCCCCGCTCGGCCTCGCGGAACAGCACCTTCTCGTACGCGGTGGCGCCGGGTTCGAGCACCATGCCCAGCGTGCCCAGGCACAACGCGGTCGTGCCGTCCGGGAGCGGCTGGTCGGTGACGAAACGCGCGGCGGTGCCTTCGGTGTGGAAGCTGTAGCGGGCCGAGCCGTTGGCCTCCAGCCCGACCACGGCCAGCGTCGTGGGCTCCGGGCCCCGCTGGACCAGGGAGGTGTCCACTTCGGACTCGATGAGCCGTTGCAGCATGCGGTCGCCGAACTGGTCGGTGGACAGCTTCGCGTAGAACGCGGCGGGCACGCCGAGCCTGCCCAGCGCGATGGCCACGTTGTAGGGCCCACCTCCGAGCAGCGGGTGCAGCGGGCCGAGCTCTCCGTCCGGGGTGGACGAATCCGGCACGAGGTCGACCAGGGCCTCACCGCCGATGACGATCAATTTTCCTCCACTGTGTCCGAAGGGGACTTCTCCTGGGCCAGTCCGCCCAGCAGGAACTGCGACAGCGCGGCGAACGCGGCGGCGTCGGACAGCCCGGTGCGCTCGCCGATCTCACCGCGCTGGATGCCGGCGATGGTGCGGCCGACCATCTCGCCGACGAAGCCCGCGTGGACCTCGCGGAACACGCCTTGCCGCACGCCTTCGGCGATGAACCCGCGCAACCGGTCGGCGGCGGCACCCGCGTTGGCCTCGTAGGTGGCGCGGGTCGCGAGGTTGGCGCCCATGTCGGTGATGAACTCGCGCGACGCCGGGCGCAGCGCTTCGGCTGCGGCGTCGAGGTAGGCGCGCACCTTCTCCCGCGGATCGTCGGCGACCTCGGCGCGGCGCTCGATGTCCTCGGTGGCGCTCTTGAAGTAGTGCGCCACGACGCGGACCGCGAGCTGCTCCTTGCTCCCGGCCAGCGTGTAGAGGGTCGATTTCGAGCAGTGCAGCCTGCCGGCCAGGTCGTCGAGGGTGAAGTGGGCGAACCCCTCGGCCAGGAACAGATCGCGAAGCCGGCCCAGGAGTTCGGCTCGTCTGGGGTTCAGCGCCCGCTCGGCTCGGGAGGTGCTCATCGGGAGAAGCCTGCCACAGGATGCTTAATCCTCGGCGCAGAGCTTTCCACAGTACTGGAGTACCGCCTACAGTACTGATTGCAGTACGACAGCCCGGTACTCACACTGGACCGCGGGAGCGCGCCATGACCGTTGACCGCCTGCTTCCGACGCAGGAAGCCGCAGATCTGCTCGCGTTGACCCGCGAGATCGCCCGCGACGAGCTCGCCGGCCGCGCGGCCGAGGACGAAGCCGCCGGGAAGTTCCCGCGCGACGCCCTCCGCCTGCTCGGCGACGCCGGGCTGCTCGGCCTGCCCTACCCCGAGGAGCACGGCGGCGGTTCCCAGCCGTACGAGGTGTACCTGCAGGTCCTGGAGGAGATCAGCAGCGCCTGGATGACGGTCGGCGTGAGCCTTTCGGTGCACACCATGAGCTGCTACCCGCTCGCCCACTTCGGCACCGCCGAGCAGCGCGAGCGGTGGCTCCCGGAGATGATCGGCGGTTCGACGCTGGGCGCCTACGCGCTGTCCGAACCGCACGCCGGCTCCGACGCCGCCGCGCTGAGCACCCGCGCCGAGCGGACCGGCGACGAGTACGCCATCAACGGGCAGAAGGCGTGGATCACCCACGGCAGCGAAGCGGACTTCTACACGCTGATGGCGCGCACCGGCGACGGCGCGCGAGGCATCAGCTGCCTGCTGGTCGACTCCGCCACCTCCGGCCTGACGGCGGGACCGCCCGAGCACAAGATGGGACTCACCGGGTCACCCACGACCCCGCTGTACTTCGAGGACGCCCGCGTCCCGGCCGAGCGGTTGATCGGCGAGGAAGGCGACGGGCTCAAGATCGCGCTGTGCGCGCTCGACTCCGGACGTCTGGGCATCGCCGCGTGCGCGGTGGGCCTGGCCCAGGCCGCGCTGGACCTCGCGGTCGACTACGCGCAGCAGCGCAAGCAGTTCGGGCACCCGATCATCGAGTTCCAGGGCATCGAGTTCCTGCTGGCCGACATGTCCGCCGCCATCCACTCGGCCCGCGCGATGTACCTCGACGGCGCCCGCCGCCGCGACGCGGGACTGCCCTTCGGCGAGCAGGCGTCGGTGGCGAAGCTGGTGGCCACCGACGCCGCCATGAAGGTCACCACCGACGCGGTCCAGGTCCTCGGCGGCGCCGGCTACACCCGCGACTTCCCCGCCGAGCGCTACATGCGCGAGGCCAAGGTCCTGCAGATCTTCGAGGGCACCAACCAGATCCAGCGCGTCGTCCTCGCCCGCCACCTCGCCAAGAGCTAGAAACTGTTCAAGAATGCGGCGCAGCCGCTTCCTCAGGTGTGGGACTCAGCCCGCACCGCCGCGGGTTCTGACACGTCGTCTGGCGAGTACGCCGCGACGCCGTGTATTGGCATACATCAGGAGTGGCGCCCGGAGTCCAGGCGGCGTGTCAGGTTCCGCTACCCGCACCGCAAAGCAAAGCAACCACAGCGACAGGACTTCGCAGGTCAGAGGGGTTTGAGGCCCCAGTGGGCCGTCCAGGCCTCGCCCGGTTGGAGGGTGATGAGGTCGGTGCCGGAGTTGAGGGCGTCCGGCGGGCACGTCATCGGTTCGATGGCGATGGCGCGACCTCGTTCGGGGAAGTCCTCGGCCGTGTAGACCTGGACCCACTTGAAGACCGGATCGGCCCACAGCTGGACGCCGTGACCGTCGGGGCCGGTCAGCGAGTGGCGCACGAGACCAGCCGGGTCGTCGGGAGCCGGGGCTGCGCCGCCGAAGGCGGTGTCGAGCCAGACGCCCGCGAGAGGGCGACCGGTGCGGAAGTCGACCTCGTCGCCCTCCAGCGCGCGCGGCGGCCGGACCGGCAGCAGCCGGTCGGCGTCCACCGGCAGCACCGTGGAGGCGGCCAGCCGCAGCGTGCACTCGTCGGTCTCGACGTTGCCCGCGCGCGGGTACGGGTGCACTCCGACGCCGAAGGGAACCGCGCGCCCACCCAGGTTCTCCACGGTGTGGGTCACGGTGAGCCCGTCGCCGTCGAGGGCGTAGCCGATGGAGGTCAGCAGCGGCACCGGCCAGCCGGGACGCGGCGAGACGGTCGCCTGCAGCACCACGGCGGAGTCGGTGTGCTCGACGATCGCCCACGGCGCGTGCCGCAGCAGTCCGTGGATGGCGTTGCTGCGGTCGGGCTCGGTCAACGCGAGCTGCTGCGGTTCGCCGTCGAGCGCCCAGCGCCCGTCGGCGACCCGGTTCGGCCACGGCACCAGCACCCCACCGGCGGCTGACGGCGGGAGCCGGTCGGCGTCGAAGGTCTCGGTGTGGGGCACGCCGTCGACGGTGAAGGCGCGCAGCGCGGCGCCGAACTCGGTGATGACCGCCTTCGCGGTCCCCGAGCTGATCTCGAACTGCCGTCCGGTGGCGGGAAGAGGATCATGCACTCCGCCACTCTACGACCACGAGGCGGCCCCGGACACCGCGAACAGCGTCCCGGACCGCCTCGTCGGACGTGGATTCCTACTTGCTCAGGGACTCCGCCTGGAAGTCCGTCTTGCCCTTCACAAGGTAGTTGATCAGCCAGAAGATCACGCCGATGCCCAGCAGGACGCCGGCGATGATGTACTCCGTGGCCGGTCGGCCGGACAGCGGGCTCGCGAAGAACGCGCAGGTCAGCGCACCCAGCACGGGAACCCAGGTGGGGGCCTTGAAGTGGTCGTGCTCCACCTCGTCCTTGCGCAGCACCAGAACCGCGACGTTGACCACCGCGAACACCACGAGCAGCAGCAGCGACGTGGTGCTGCCCAGGTCGGAGATCTCCAGCGAGCTCACCAGGATGACCGCGATGATGCTGGTGAACAGGATCGACACCCACGGGGTGCGGCGACCCTTGTGCACCTTGCCGAACACGCTCGGCACGACACCCTCGTTGGCCATGCCGTAGACCAGTCGGCTGGCCATCAGCATGTTGATCAGCGCCGTGTTGGTGACCGCGAACAGCGCGATCAGCGAGAACAGGATCGGCGGGAACCACGGGGCCGCGGCCTTGACGACCAGCAGCAGCGGACCGTCGGACTCGGCGAGCTCGGCGGTCGGCACGAGCGTCGAGGTGATCACCGCGATGACCAGGTAGATGGTCGCGGTGATGACCATGCCCAGGAGCAGGGCGCGCGGGAAGTTCTTCGACGGCTCCTTGGTCTCCTCGGCCATGTTCACCGAGTCCTCGAAGCCGACCATGGCGAAGAACGCCAGCGCGGTGGCCGAGGTGACCGCGAGCAGCGGCGAGGTGTCGGTGTCGAACTGCGTCAGCCTGCTGGGGTCCGGCGCGATGTCGGCGTTGTGGCTCCCCCCGAAGATCGCGATCAGACCGAAGACGATCACGATCGCCAGACCGGACAGCTCCACGCACGTCAGGACGACGTTCATCTTCACCGACTCGCCGACACCGCGGAAGTTGATCGCGGCGAGCAGCAGCAGGAAGCCGAGCGCGACCATCCACGAGTAGGGCTCGACGCCGTCGCCGAAGATGCCCGTCAAGTAGTCACCGCTGAACGCCTGCGCGGCCGAGGAGGCCGACGTGATGCCCGAGCACATCACCGCGAAGGCGATCAGGAAGGTCACGAAGTGGATGCCGAACGCCTTGTGCACGTACAACGGAGCGCCACCGGCCCGGGGGTACTTGCCGACCAGCTCCAGGTAGCTGAACGCGGTCAGGAAGGCGACCACGAAAGCGACCAGGAACGGAACCCACAGGGCCCCGCCGACCTTGCCGGCGACCTTCCCGGTCAACGAGTAGATCGTGGTCCCGAGGATGTCTCCCACCACGAAGAAGAGCAGCAGTTTCGGGCCCATCACCTTCTTGAGGCCAGGCTCGTGCGCACCGCCGGGCGCATTAACGGTCGTTTCGTTGGCCATAGTGGAGAAGTGTGCAGGGTGGCTTCGACGACTGTCTGCCCGCCCCTGGTCGAAACGCACTCCGTCGAGTGGCGCAAGCGTGGCGGAGTGCCCAACGAGCACGCTCCGCCCTGGTCAGATCACGTGTCGTCACCGGTGGGCGCCTTGTACTTCCAGAACGCGGGCAGGGCCACGGCCGACAGCGCGGCGGCGAGCACGACCAGCACTCCCCCGATCATCACCGCTGGTCGGGTACCCAGCGCGGCACCCGCCAGGCCGTGCAGCGTGTCGGCCAGCCTCGGCCCGCCCGCGACCACGACGGTGAACACGCCTTGGATGCGGCCGCGCATCTCGTCGGTGGCCGCCGCCTGCAGGATCGAGCTCCGGTAGACCATGCTGACCAGGTCGGCGCCGCCGCCGAGCGCCAGGAACAGCACCGCCAGCCACAGCGAGTCGGCGAAGCCGAAGCCGATGATCGCCACGCCCCAGGCCACCACGGCGATCGTCACGCCGACGCCGTGCCGGGCGATGCGGTGCAGCCAACCGGAGAACAGCCCGAAGCAGAAGGCGCCCAACGGGATCGCCGCGTACAGCCACCCGAGAGCGGCACCGCCGCCGGGCGGGTCGCCGAAGGTGCGCTCGGCCATCTCCGGGAACAGCGCGCGCGGCATGCCGAAGACCATCGCGATGATGTCCAGCAGGAACGACGCCAGCAGCACGGCGTGCAGACCGAGGTAGCGGAAGCCGTCGAGCACCGAGCGCAGACCCGCCTTCTTCGGCGCACCGTCCTGCGGCGGCAGCGCGGGCAGCCGGAACACCGCCCACAGCGCCAGGCACAGCGCGATGGCGTCCACCAGGTACAGCACGGACAACCCGAGCAGCGGCAGCAGAACTCCCGCCAGCAGCGGTCCGACGATGGAGCCGAGCTGGAAGACGGTGGAGCCCAGGGCTTGCGCGGACGGCAGCAGGTGGGCGGGGATGAGCCGGGCGACGGCGGCGGCGCGCGTCGGCGAGTTGACCGCGAAGAACGTCTGCTGGAGCGCGAAGAGCACCAGCACCAGCCACACCGACGGGATTCCGGCGAACGCGACCAGCCACAGCAGCACGGAGGTTCCCGCGAGCCCGCCGTTGGTGATGATCATCAGCTTCCGGCGGTCCACGGCGTCGGCGATCGCGCCGCCCCACAGGCCGAACACCACCAGCGGGACCAGTCCGAAGATGCCCGCCAGCCCGACGTAGAAGGAGGATCCGGTGATGTCGTAGAGCTGCTTGGGCACGGCCACGGCGGAGAACTGGGCGCCGACGGCGGTGACGATGTTGGAGATCCACAGCCTGCGGTAGGCCGGGTAGTGCAGCGGTCGGGTGTCGATGAAGACCTTGCTGAACGAGGACTTGAAGCTACGCCGGGGAATGGTTCCGCTGCTCTGCCGCACGAAAGACGCAGCGTAGTCCTTCGCGAAACTAAAGGACCACTGGTTATCCGCCCGTGTGACGGAGCTCTACGCCACTCCCCGGCGACTCACTCACGGAGCGAGGCGTTCGACCGTCCAGGTGTCATCGGTCCGGCGGAAGCGGAGCCGGTCGTGGAGCCGGTCGGGACGTCCCTGCCAGAACTCGACGAAGTCCGGGCGGATCCGCCAGCCGCCCCAGTGCGGGGGTACCGGGACCTTCTCGGCCTCGCCGAAGCGGCGCTCGATGCCGTTGAGGGAGTTCTCCAGCGCTTCGCGGCCGTTGACCACCCGCGACTGCGGCGACGCCCAAGCGCCCAGCTGCGAACCGCGCGGGCGCTCCGCCCAGTACTCGGCGGTCTCCGACGAGCTGACCTTCTCGACCTCGCCGCGCACGTTGACCTGGCGCTGCAGGCCCAGCCACGGGAACGTCGCCGCGGCAACGCGCGTCGTCTTGAGGTCGTGGCTCTTGTTGGACGTGTAGTTGGTGAAGAACACCACGCCGCGCTCGTCGAAGCCCTTGCACAGCACCGTCCGCGAGGACGGGAAGCCCTCCGGATCGGCGGTGGCCAGCACCATCGCGTTCGGCTCGACCAGTTCGGCCGACACCGCCTCGTCGAACCACAGCCGCAGCTGCTCGTGCCAAGTGCCGGCGAGCGAATCCTCGTTCAACGCCCCGGCTTCGTAGGAAACACGCATGGACGGCAACGCGACGTTGGCCTCCGTCATCCTCTTCCTCCCTGACTCGTCCGGCGAACGGCACGACTCGACTTCGACATTCCGGCTCGGCGCCGGACGGTACGGGTTGGACGAGGCCGACGCGCGCGAGGCGCATCGGCCATTCGTTATGACGGTAAACGGGATCGGAACGGGAGCCGAATCGACGATAGGTCACGATCGATTCCGCAACCGATGCAGTGATCGTTCCCACAACGGCTCCACGTCACCCGAACAGCCGTTGCGCTGCGAGAAGAGCAAGGGAACCTTTCGCTCATCCCACGTCACCACAGCGGGAACGTCAAGCCCTCGACGTCCGGATGATGGGAGCGGATCGCCGGGACCGCTCCCCGCCGTCGGCCACCCGACGCTTGACGGGAACGAACGGATCGCGACCCTCGGGAGCACGCCGTGGCGGTGAGAGGAAGGTTCCCGTGCGCGCGGGCGCGACGATCGACACCCCTCACGCCCACATCCGGACCGCCAACTTGCGAAACAGCAATTTTTCCCGAATTTTTCACCCGAGCGCAAAACGTTCCATTCACCGCGGGTCAACTCAACCTGGAATTTTTTCCCGTCCCGGCGCCATTGCTCTTTCTTCCGCCCGGGGTGCACTGTTGGCTCAAACCCCGCCACGTCGCCCAGCCATGCGCACGCGCGCACCCCTACTACCAGGAGACGAGGCAGCTATGAGCGAATTCCGTCCCGGGTTGGAAGGCGTTGTCGCCTTCCAGACCGAAATCGCCGAACCCGACCGCGACGGTGGCGCGCTGCGCTACCGAGGCGTGGACATCGAAGACCTGGTGGGCACTGTCTCCTTCGGCGATGTCTGGACGCTGCTGGTGGACGGCCGGTTCGGCGGCGGACTGCCGCTCGCCGAGGACCTCCCGCTGCCCGTGCGCACCGGTGACGTTCGGGCCGACGCGCAGGCCGCGCTGGCCATGACCGCGCCCGAGTTCGGCTTCCAGCCGGTGCTCGACATCGAGCCCGAGCAGGTGCGCGAGCAGCTCGCCCGAGCCTGCTCCCTCGGCCTGTCCTACATCGCCCAGTCCGCGCGCGGCGACCAGGCGCCGGTCCCGCACGCGCGCATCGCCGAGGCCACGACCACCACCGAGCAGTTCCTCACGCGGTGGCGCGGCGAACCGGACCCCGCTCACGTGCAGGCGCTGGACGCCTACTGGGTGTCGGCCGCCGAGCACGGCCTGAACGCCTCGACCTTCACCTCGCGCGTCATCGCCTCCACCGGCGCCGACGTGGGCGCCTGCCTGTCGGGCGCGGTAGGCGCGATGTCCGGCCCGCTGCACGGCGGCGCTCCGGCCCGCGTGCTGCCGATGATCGAGGAGGTCGAGCGCACCGGAGACGCCCGTCGCGTGGTGGCCGACATCCTCGACCGCGGTGACCGCCTGATGGGCTTCGGCCACCGCGTCTACCGCGCCGAGGACCCGCGCGCCCGCGTCCTGCGCAACACCTGCGACCAGCTCAAGGCCCCCCGCTTCGAGGTGGCCCGCGAGCTGGAGCAGGCGGCGCTGGCCGAGCTGCGCGAAAGGCGACCTGACCGCCAGATCGAGACGAACGTGGAGTTCTGGGCCGCCGTGGTCCTGGACTTCGCCGCCGTCCCGCCGGCGATGATGCCCTCGATGTTCACCGCCGCCCGGCTCGCGGGCTGGTCGGCGCACGTCCTGGAGCAGAAGCGGACCGGACGCCTGGTCCGGCCGTCGGCGCAGTACATCGGCCCGGCCCCGCGCTCGCCGCAGGACGTGGCCGGCTGGGACACCGTCACCCAGATCATCGCCCCGGTGTGAGCCCGCTGGTGGGTCGGCCGCGTGGCCGACCCACCAGGGGATACCTTGACGGCGTGACCGATTCGGCGAACCTGCACGCCCAGTACGCCGCGGCCCTCGAAGAGGACGCCGCGGTCAGCGACAACCCGTGCGCCGAACTAGTCCAGGCCGCGGAGCACTGGCACGCGGCGGAGGAGCACGAGCGCGAGCTCTCGGCGCTGACCAGGGCGTTCGACCTCGACGAGGACGCCGGTCCGCTCAGCGGGCGCGGCGCCTACATCTCGTACCTGCTCACCCACGGGCGCGCCGACGAAGCGGCACCGCTGCTCGACGAGCTGCGCCGGAAGCCGAGCAAGGTCGCGATGACCTACATGGACGTCCACGTCGGCTACGCCACCACCGGCAACATCCCCGAGGGGCTGCGCTGGCTCAACGCGGGCGCGACCCACATCGTCCCGTCGCTCGACGAGCTCCTGGAGCCGACCGACCAGGGCTTCGACCTCCTCCTGGAGCGCTGGCACACCCGCAAGGACTCGGGCCTGCCCGCCGACGCGATGGACGAATTCCTCCAGCGGTGCGTCGAGCACAGCGAGGAGGTCCGCGACGAGATCCAGCAGCTGTCCGGCACCGAAGGCGACCTCGCCGGCCTGGTGGACGAGGAGGGGAACCTCTCGCTCACCCTCTACCCGGTGCCGCTGTGGAGCGCCGAGGAGTTCGAGCGCTCCGTGCGGGAGCACCCGGAGTGGTGGAACTCCGACACCAGCCACGAGGACTACCGGCGCGCGGTGCAGCGCGAGCTCGGGGAGATCGTCTCCGGCGCCTGCCTGGTTCCCACGACCGTCGCCGCCGTGGAGGAGTTCGCCGCGGCGTACGGAGTCGACCCCGGCGACCCCGAGACCCCGGAGGACTTCGTGTTCGAGGAGGCCCACGCCGGGCGGTACGTGCCCTGGCCGCCGGGGCGGAACGACACCTGCTGGTGCGGTTCGGGACGCAAGTACAAGAAGTGCTGCGGAGCGCCCGGATTCGCCTGATCGTTCCGACCCGAACGGGCCTTGTGGGACACAGTGTGGTTGGCCGCGGCGGCGAACAGCAGTAAGTTGCGGTGCGGCAGCGACCGCTGGACACCGAGCGGTAACCCTGCTGCAACACTGAGCCGAGCCGGCAATGGCGCCGGCGGACCTGGCCACTGGCGCGCGGGGACGGGCTTCTCCCGGTCACCCCGCACAGTCACCACAACAACGCCCGGAGGCGCCGGAATGACGCAGGCCGAGACCACCGACCCGACCACCTTGAAGCTGCCCGACGAACTCCAGCCCTCCGACGGCCGCTTCGGCTGCGGACCTTCCAAGGTCCGCCCCGAGCAGCTGACCCGGCTGGCGAACGAGGGTGCCGCGGTGATGGGCACCTCTCACCGGCAGAAGCCGGTGAAGTCCCTGGTCGGAAGGGTCCGCGAGGGACTGCGGGAGCTGTACTCGTTGCCCGAGGGGTACGAGGTCGTGCTCGGCGTCGGCGGCACCACCGCGTTCTGGGACGCCGCGACCTTCGGCCTGATCCGCGAGCGCTCGCTGCACCTGACCTACGGCGAGTTCTCCTCGAAGTTCGCCAAGGCCGCCAAGACGGCCCCCTTCCTCGGCGACCCGATCGTGGTCTCCTCGGACCCGGGTGACGCCCCGGAGCCGGTGTCGGACCCGAGCGTCGACCTGATCGGCTGGGCGCACAACGAGACCTCCACCGGTGTCATGCTGCCGCCGTCCCGCCCGGCGGGTTCGGAGAACGCGCTGATCGCGGTGGACGCGACCTCGGGCGCCGGCGGGCTGGCGTTCAACGCCGCCGACGTCGACGTCTACTACTTCGCGCCGCAGAAGTCCTTCGCCGCCGACGGCGGGCTGTGGCTGGCCGCGATGAGCCCGGCCGCGATCGAGCGGGTCAACGAGATCGGCGCCTCGGACCGCTGGGTGCCGGAGTTCCTGTCGCTGCCGACCGCGCTGGACAACTCGCGCAAGGACCAGACCTACAACACCCCCGCGGTGGCGACGCTGTTCATGCTCGCCGACCAGATCGAGTGGATGAACGGCCAGGGCGGTCTGTCCTGGTGCGACTCGCGCACCAAGGAGTCCTCGCAGCGCCTCTACAGCTGGGCGGAGTCCTCGGAGTTCGCCAAGCCGTTCGTCACCGACCCCGCCAAGCGGTCGCAGGTCGTCGGCACCATCGACTTCGACGACTCGATCGACGCCGCCGCGATCGCCAAGGCGCTGCGCGCCAACGGCATCGTCGACACCGAGCCGTACCGCAAGCTGGGCCGCAACCAGCTGCGGATCGGCATGTTCCCGGCGATCGAGCCGGACGACATCACCCAGCTGACCAAGTCCATCGACTGGGTGATTTCGCAACTGTCCTGATCGCGCTATGCGGCCGTCGAGGCAACCCCGTGAACTGCGGGTTTCCTCGGCGGCCGTTGCCATTTCGCGGTCGCGATCCGCGACGAAGTTGATCACGACGAGTGATGTTCGCAGGAGTTGAGTAGTTCAACTCATTCGCGCGCCCCGCCCGCATAGGGCAAGATCGACGCTGACAGGGCGACCAACAAACGACACGAGGACCCGGCGTGCCTCCCGCGTCAAGGCGGCGCGCCGGGTTACTGTCACAGCTTGGTGACATGTAGGTCGGCGGGAGGCTGGCGTTATGCGAGCGCTGCGAGTGGTCGGGCTCGACGAGGACGGTGAATCCGTCATCTGCGAGGACCCGGAGAACGGTGAGCGATTCACCGTGCCCGCCGACGAGCGGTTGCGCGCGGCTGCCCGCGGCGACCTCACCCGGCTGGGCCAGGTGCAGATCGAGATGGAACAGCAGATGCGGCCGCGCGAGATCCAGGCCCGCATCCGCTCCGGAGCGTCGGTCGCCCAGATAGCGGCCACCTCGGGCCTGCCCGAGCACCGCATCGAGCGCTACGCCTACCCGGTGCTGCTCGAACGCGCCCAGATCGCGGAGATGGCGCAGCGCGCCCACCCGGTCCGCGAGGACGGCCCCGACGTGCAGACGCTCGGCGAGGTCATCGCGCACACCTTCGGGATGCGCGGCCACGACTACGCCGAGGCCAACTGGGACGCCTGGCGCGGCGAGGACAACAAGTGGGTCGTGCAGCTGGCCTGGCAGGCCGGCCGCTCGGAGAACAGCGCGCACTGGGTGTTCCACCCGGGAGCGCACGGCGGCACCGTCGCCTCGCTCGACGAGCACGCCGTGGACCTGCTCGATCCGTCGCCGAACCGTCCGCTGCGGACGGTTCGCCCGGTGACCGAGCTGGCCCGCGAGGCGCTGCAGCTCGACCAGCCGGTGGCTCCCGACCAGGTCGCCCCCGAGCCGGAGCCGGTGCTGCCCGAACCGCCGGCAGCCCGCGTCGAACCCACGCTCCAGCGCGTCGAACCGCCGGAACCGGAACCCGTCGAGCCGGCCGAACCGACGCTGGACCTGGAGACCCCGGAGCCGACCGAGAACCCGGCGAAGCCGGAGACCGAGTCCGCGGAGGACACCAAGACCGACCCGAAGCGCGCCCGCAAGAACCACCCGATCGTCCCCTCGTGGGAAGACGTCCTGCTGGGAGTGCGCTCGCACCGCTGAGCGGATCCACGGAGAACGGCCAGGCCCTTCGCGGCCTGGCCGTTTTTCGCGTCTAACCCGGGCCGAGCAGGCTGAGGATCCCGGTGATCCAGGAGACGACGAGGCCCGCTGCGGTGCCGAAGGCGACCCAGCGCCAGATGGGGACGTTGCGTCCCAGCCAGATCGAGGGCGCGAACCCGGCGGCGATGGCGACGTTGACGAACACCGCGAGCACTCCGCTGACGTCGGCCAGGCCTTGCGAGACCACCGCGAGCGTGACCGCCACGATCACCGCGACGATCGCGCTGATCGTCAGCCCTGTCGCCCACGGCGTCGGAGGCACCGGCGCGATCGGCCTCCCGCGACGACTGATCGCGTGCGCCGAACGCGTCTGCCCGATCTGGGCGAGCTCACCGCTGAACGGGTCGACGTAACCGACGCGACCGCCCGTTTCCGCGGCGAGGCGCACCGCCAGCTGCCGGCCGCGGCGAGACACGATCTCGCCGGTCTGAGCGGACTCACCGGTCTGCACCAGCTCCGCGACACCCGCCCACTCGTGCAGCGCCGCGACCAGCGCTTCGGGCAGGCGCAGCCGCGCCGGGTCGTGCTCGGCCCCGCCGCGCACCAGCACGGCCCGCCCGGACCGCGCGTGCAGCTCCCAGCCGGTGTCCATCAGGTCCCGCTCAGCGCGTGGAAGGTGAGGGCCCCTGCCGTGGCGACGTTGAGCGAATCGACCCCTTCCGCCATCGGGATCCGCACCGCGACGTCGGCGGCCTCGATGGCCTCGTCGGTCAGCCCGGGACCTTCCGAGCCCAGCAGAACCGCGACCCTGCCCTGGTCGAGCCCGGCGTCGCGCAGCGCCTTCGAATCCCCTCGCGGTGTGAGCGCGGCGATCCGAAAACCCTCGTCGCGCAGCAGTTTCAGGTCTTCGGGCCAGGTTTCGAGGTGCGCGAAGGGCACGCGCAGCACGTGTCCCATCGACACCCGCACGCTGCGCCGGTACAGCGGGTCCGAACATCCGGCGCCCAGCAGCACCCCGTCCACGCCGAGCGCGGCGGCGTTGCGGAACAGCGCGCCGAGGTTCTCGTGGTCGCCGATGCCCTCCAGCACGGCCAGCCGCCGCGACCGCGCGACGAGCTCGGCCGGATCGACGGCGGGCGCCCGGTCGGCCACGGCCAGCACCCCGCGATTGAGGTGGAAGCCCACGACCCGCGCCATCACGTCCGCGTCGGCCACGTAGGCGGGAACGTCCAGGTCGGCGGTGGCCTCGGCCAGGTCTTCGACCCGGCGGCGCACCCCGAACAGCGCCCGGACCGGGTACGGCGAGGCGAGCAACCGCTCGACCACCACCACGCCCTCGGCGATCACCAGTCCGCGCCCGCCAGGCCGGTCCGGCCGGCGGTCCGCGCGAGACAGATCGCGGAAGTCGTCGACCCGCGGATCGTCCACATCGCTGATCTCGACCATCTGCGCCACGCGAGCCATTCTCCCATCCGCGCCACGCGCGACGGTGACAGGAAGGTTCCCACACTCACCCCGCAGGCCACCGCGAGTGGCAGGAAGGTTCCCGTGCTCACCTCCCCCGACCGACGGGAGTGACAGGAAAGTTCCCATGCTCACGCCCCCCGACCGACGGGAGTGGCAGGAAGGTTCCCTCGCTTCCTCCCGGGCGGGTTCGGGAATCAAGGCGCAATGGGGCGATCTCTTTCACTCCTCGGGTCACTTCAGCTGCGGAGGGAGGAATCGGAACCGTTGTGCCCCATTTCCGATTCGCGTGGAGGATTTGTTCAGACCTCCGCGGTGAGTGCGCTCAGCGGTGTTAGCGACTTCTCGAACGAATGCGGTGGGAAAGTTCTCGCCCCAACAGACGAGGGGGCGACTCTGAGTGATGCCGCACCGCCGTTGATCCGGTTGGACTGGTTGACGTCCGCTTCGCATCGCCATTGCCCCGATTGCCGGTGCGAGCAACACCGAACACCGCGCGGCTCTGCTCCCGGCGGCCGATTTCACCGCGCTTCAGCGGAGTCGAAAAGGCTGAATGCCGCTTCGGCCCGAGCGCGCGGACCGAGGTGACTGCTGACACCGTATTGGCCGCTGGCTCACCAGGTGGGGATGTGTCACGGTGGTTTCCCCAGCGCTGGGCGCTGACGTGCTGCCGATAAAGGGGAGACGGCATGGGACGGCACGTGGACGATCGATCGTTCAAACCGATTGATCGGCAACGCTATCGGAACAAGATGCAACGAGGCCTGGACGCACTGGCGCGGATGCTGGCCGATGGCGAATTTTCCTTCCCCCATCAACAGATGGGGCTGGAGATGGAATTGTGCTTGGTGGACGAGCACATGCAGCCGTCGATGAACAACGCGGTGGTGCTGGAAAAAATCAGCGAAGCGATTTTCACCACCGAGTTGGGGCAGCAGAACATCGAGCTCAACGTCGAACCGCGAGTGCTCGCGGGAGACAGCGCGCTGCGCCTGGAAGAAGGCGTGCGGGCGGCATTGGTGCGCGCCGACGGCGGGGCGCACGACGCGGGAGCGAAGATCGCCATGATCGGCGCTTTACCGACATTGCAGAGCCTGCACTTCGACCCGTCCACGCTGACGAGCAATCCGCGCTACTCGGTGCTCAACGACCAGATCATCCTGGCTCGCGGCGAGGAGATGCTTCTGGACATGGAGGGCGTTCCGCTGGCCGACGGCGGCTCGGAACGGCTCCGCTCCTACGCGGATTCGATCGCGCCGGAGTCGGCGTGCACCTCGGTGCAGCTGCACCTGCAGGTCGCGCCGGAGGACTTCGCCGCGCACTGGAACGCGGCGCAGTGCCTGGCCGGGGTGCAGGTCGCGATCGGCGCGAACTCGCCTTTCCTGCTGGGCAAGGCGCTCTGGCACGAGACGCGCATCCCGCTGTTCCTGCAGGCCACCGACACCCGCCCGACCGAACTGCGCAACCAGGGCGTGCGGCCCAGGGTGTGGTTCGGCGAGCGGTGGATCACCTCGATCTTCGACCTGTTCGAGGAGAACGTCCGCTACTTCCCCGCGCTGCTGCCGGAACCCGAGGAGGAAGACCCGGTGGCCGCGCTGGACAACGGCCGCGCCCCGAAGCTCAACGAGCTGCGCCTGCACAACGGCACCATCTGGCGTTGGAACCGCCCGGTCTACGACCTGGTGGAGGGCGTCCCCCATCTCAGGATCGAGAACCGCGTCCTGCCCGCGGGCCCGTCGGTGGTCGACATCGTCGCGAACGCGATGTTCTTCTACGGCGCCCAGCGCGCGTTGACCGAACAGGACCGTCCGCTCTGGACGCAGATGTCGTTCGCCGCCGCGGAGGAGAACTTCTACGCGGGCGCCCGGCACGGTTTCGACGCGCACCTCTACTGGCCGGGTTCGGGCTGGGTCACGCCGGACGAACTCGTCCTGCGCCGACTGCTCCCGATGGCTCACGAGGGCCTGCGGGCGTGCGGCGTCTCCGACGAGGCCCGCACCCGCTACCTCGGGGTCATCGAGCAGCGCTCGCTGGCCAGGCAGAACGGCGCCAGCTGGCAGCGGGACGTGGTCGCGCACCTGGAGGCCGAGGGCGCCGACCGGCACGCCGCGCTGACGACCATGCTCCGCCGCTACATCGAGCTCGCCGACCACGGCGATCCCGTCCACACCTGGCCGGTCCGCTGACCCTCCGCAGGACGCCTGTGGCCACACCTCTTCAATTGCCATAGGGTGGCAACAACCAGAAGGTGTCGACTACGGAGGGAGACTTCGGTGCCCGAGTACGTGCTGCCGGAGTTGGACTACGACTACGCAGCGTTGGAGCCGGCGATCTCCGGGGAGATCAACGAGCTGCACCACAGCAAGCACCACGCCACCTACGTCAAGGGCGCGAACGACACGATCGCCAAGATCGCCGAGGCCCGCGACGCGAACGACTTCTCCTCGATCGTCGGCCTGGAGACGACGCTGGCGTTCAACCTCGCCGGGCACTCGATGCACCTGGTGTGGTGGAAGATCCTGTCCCCGGACGGCGGCGACAAGCCGACGGGCGAGCTGGCAGCGGCCATCGACCAGGACTTCGGCTCGTTCGACAAGTTCCGCGCCCAGATGGAGGCCGTGTCGACCACGATCCAGGGCAACGGCTGGGGCGTGCTGGCGTGGGACCCGGTCGGCCAGCGGCTGATCACGCAGCAGCTGCGCGACCACCACTCGAACCTGTCGATCGCCACCACTCCCCTGCTGGTGTTCGACATCTGGGAGCACGCCTACTACCTGCAGTACCGGAACGTGAAGGCCGACTACGTCAAGCAGCTGTGGAACGTCGTCAACTGGGACGAGGTCGCCAAGCGCTTCACCGACGCCCGCAACGGCCTCAACGGCCTCCGCCTGCCCACGTCCTGACCGGCATACATCAAAAGTGGCGCCCGGAGTCCAGGCGACGTCTCAGGTTCCGCCACCCGCACCGATAAGCAAAACGACCACTGGAACAAAGAGAACTCGGCGGTGGGTGCTCCGACAAGTTCTTGCCGCCGGTAATGATCGAGCCCCGGCCTCCCGAAGGAGGCCGGGGCTCGATCTGTTCCCGAACTGACTACCGCTCCCACCACGAAGCGGACGAGTATTAGGTTAGCCTAACCTTGCGGCTGGATCAACCCCTTCTTGCGCTGCTGCGACAGCGCCACGGCACCGCCCACGGCGGCCGCGAGCGAGAGCAGGCCACCGAGCACGAGCGGCCAGCGCGGGCCGAAGACCTCCGCCAACCAGCCCGACGCCAGACCCCCGAGCGGCTTGCCGCCCATGAACAACAGCATGTAGAGGCCCATCACCCGACCCCGCATGGTCGGCTCGACGGCCAGCTGCACGGTCGAGTTCGCGCTGGTCGTGAAGGTCATGACCGCGACACCGACCGGGACCAGGCACGCGGCGAACAGCCAGTAGGTCGGCAGCAGCCCGGCCACCGCCTCCAGCGCGCCGAACACGCCCGCGCCGATGAGCATCAGCCGCAGCCGGGAACCGGACTTGCCGCTGCGGCGGGCGGCCAGCGTCGCGCCGGTCAGCGTTCCCACCGCGAGCATCGTGATGAGGATGCCGTAGCCGTCGGCGTCGCGGCCGAAGACGTTGCGGGCCATCACCGCGAAGGTGTTCTCGAAGTTCATCCCGAAGGTGCCGACGCAGAACATCAGCACCATGACCACGACCAGGTCCGGGCGGCCGCGCACGTAGCGCAGGCCGGCCCGGAGCTGACCGCGCTCCTTGCCCACGGCTCTGGCCCGGTGCAGCAGGGCGGTGTCCATCAGCAGCAGGCCCGCCACCACGGCCACCGAGCTGAGCCCGTTGGCCAGGAACACCCAGCCGGTGCCGACGGCGGTGATGGCCAGTCCGGCGATCGCGGGCCCGACGATGCGGGCCAGGTTGAAGGTCATCGAGTTCAGCGCGACGGCGTTGGTCAGCTGCGCGGGTCCGACCATCTCCACCACGAAGGACTGCCGCACCGGCGCGTCCACCGCCGAGAAGCAGCCGAGCACGAAGCACAGCACGTAGACGTGCCAGAGGGCGACGACCCCGGTCACGTCGAGCGTCCCCAGCGCGAAGCCGCAGAGCCCCAGGGCGCTTTGCGTGACGATCAGGATCTTGCGCTTGTCGAACCGGTCGGCGAACACCCCCGCCCACAGCGTGAGCGCGAGGGTGGGGAGGAACTGCAGCGCGACCGCCAAGCCGAGCGCGGCCGGGCTGCCTCCGGAGAGTTCGAGCACGAGCCAGTCCTGCGCGGCCCGCTGCATCCAGGTCCCGGTCAGCGAGACGACCTGCCCGGACGCGTAGTAGCGGTAGTTGCGCTCGCGCAGCGAGCGGAACATCCCGCCTCCGGCGTCCGCGGACCGGGTGCGGCGGTTGACCGGGTCTTCGGAGTCCTCGTCTTCCGCAGACCTTCGATCTTGGTCAACCACGCTTCCGCGTACCGCCTCTCAGTGCTCCCTCATCGACTGGCCAGCCGGTCGATGATCTCGGCGGCGCGCGACAGCACCGCCAGCTCTTCCGCGTCCAGTTCCGCGAGGTGCTGGTCCAGCCAGCGCTCGCGGATCGTGACCTCTTCCTCGATGCGGGCCTTGCCGGACTCGGTCACCTCGACGATCGCCTGCCGACCGTCGGTGGGATGAGCCCGCCGGACCACCAGCCCGTTGTCCTCCAGCGCCGCGATGACCCTGGTCATCGATGGTGGCTGGACACCCTCCTTGGCCGCCAGTTCGCCCGGGGTCATCGATCCGGCCTTGTGCAGGCAGGACAGCGCTGACAGCTGGGACAGCGTGAGGGCCGAATCGGCTCGCTGCGCGCGCAACCGCCGGTTGAGGCGAACGACCGCGAGCCGCAGCCGGCTCGCCAGGGTGCGTTCCCGTTCCGCGATATCGGACACGTCGTTAGTCTACCAAACTATCTCGGGAATTCGGACAAACTGATCTCTCGACCAGTGGTGGCATACCTTAGCCAGCCCGAGCCCCGGCATGGCGTATTTGGGATGAAGGAGACTCACCGCGCGCCAAGGGTCTGGCGCGATCTCCGCCCGGAGCGCGAAAAGAGGCACCCGCGTCCCAGGATTTCGCAGGAAGCGGGTGCCTCGTCGAAAGAGATCAGATGCCGAGCAGGCTGCTCAGCGGACCCGAGGCGAAGTAGAGCACGAAGGCCGCGGCCACCACCCACATCAGCGGGTGCACGTCGCGGGCCTTGCCGGTGAAGGTGCGCAGCAGCACGTAGCTGACGAACCCGGCACCGATGCCGTTGGCGATCGAGTAGGTGAAGGGCATGACCGCGATCGTCAGGAACGCCGGCAGCGCCATCGTGAAGTCCGACAGGTCGATCTGGCGGATCTGCGACAGCATCATCGCGCCCACCACGACCAGCGCCGGAGCGGCGGCCTCGACCGGAACCACCTGGTAGAGCGGGGTCAAGAACATCGCGCCCAGGAACAGCAGACCGGTCACCACGTTGGCCAGACCCGTGCGGGCGCCGTCGGCGATGCCGGAGGCCGACTCCACGAACACCGTGTTGGAGCTCGCCGAACCCGCACCACCGGCGACCGCGCCCAGGCCCTCGACGGCCAGCGCCTTGCCGATGCCGGGGAGGTTGCCCTCCTTGTCGGTCAGATCGGCTTCCTTGCCGAGACCGGTCATCGTGCCCATGGCGTCGAAGAAGTTCGCCAGGACCAGCGTGAACACCAGCATCGCCGCGGCCAGCGCGGGCAACCGCGTGAAGGCGCCGAAGGAGATGTCGCCGACCAGCGACAGGTCCGGCAGACCGGCGATCTGGTCCGGCAGCGCCGGGTAGCCCAGGTTCCAGCCGGTCGCACCGGCGTCGCTGGAGGACCCGGCGTGGAAGATCGACTCGACGATGATCGACAGGATCGTGGTGACCACGACGCTGATCAGGATGCCGCCGCGAACCTTGCGGGCCACCAGGATCGAGGTCAGCACCAGGCCGAAGACGAACACCGCGGTCGGCCAGGAGGCGATCGAACCGTCGATGCCCAGACCCACCGGGACCGTCGTGTTCGCCTCGTCCGGCAGTCGGCGCACGAACCCGGAGTCGACCAGGCCGACGAAGGTGATGAACATGCCGATGCCGACCGCGATCGCGGCCTTGAGATCGGCGGGCACCGCGTTGAACACGGCGGTGCGGAACCCGGTCGCGACCAGGATCAGGATCACGATGCCGTCGACCACGACCAGACCCATGGCCTCCGGCCAGGTCACCTGGGGCGCGATCGTCACGGCCAGCAGGGTGTTGATGCCCAGGCCGGTGGCGATGGCGAACGGGTAGTTCGCGATGAGTCCGAACAGGATGGTCATGACGCCCGCGACCAGCGCGGTGGCCGCCGCGACCTGCGGGATGGGCAGGATGTTGCCCAGGACGTCGTGCTTGGCACCGGCGTCGGTCGGCGAATCGCTGCCGAGGATCAACGGGTTGAGCACGATGATGTAGGCGACGGTCACGAAGGTGACCAGGCCACCCCGAACCTCTCGGCCAACGCTGGATCCGCGCTCGCTGATCTTGAAGTAGCGATCCAGCAGCGAAGACTTGCTCTCGGTTCTCTCCACCATTCGAACTTTCCAATCGCGGTGGCCTGTGCGCGGGCCGTTACTACCGGGAGTAGCCTGCCTGACGTGGCACAAGACGGCGAAACCGCCCCCTCCGACCCAGCGCACCGAACGGTCCCGTCGCTGCCGCGCAGGCTCGCGGATCCGACGCCGGTGCTGCTGTTCGGCACCGCCCTGTGGTTCGCGGGTGTCGTGCTGTTCGGGTGGCGCGACCTCGCTGACGGCGCCGTCGGAGTCGAGTTCTTCACCTGCATCGCGGGCACCACGCTCGGCATCATCGGCTACGGCGTCTTCCGCTGGCAGCGCAGCGCCGCCCGCCGCGGCTCCCGAGGCTCCTGGCAAGGCCTCTCCGGCCTCGACACCTGAGCCGCACCTCCAGCCCTGGGCGGTGTTCTGGTCCACGACCGTCGACACCGGGTCCTGGACCGCTTGCTGCGATCCCTCAACAGCTCTCAGCGCAGCAGGGTCGTGGCTTCCGGGTCCGCGAGCAGGGCCGCCAGGGCGAAGCGGTGCGGCCACGATCCGGTGGCCCAGGCCAAGGCCCTGGCCAAGCCGTCCGGGGTGCGTTCGGTGTGGACCTTGCCGGTGTTCTCGACCCACCAGTGGACCTGGTGCTCACCCGTCGACGCCTGGACGCGCAGCTTGTCGTGGAGGGTGATCTCGCCGTCCGGGACCTCGATGCCCAGCAGCTCGCAGCTGGAGGCGACCCGGGCGACCTCGGACCAGCGCTGGGTGCGCCCCGGATCGGGCACGCGCAGCGTGTTCTCCTCCGAGGCCAGCGGCAGGTCGAGCAGTTCGGCCAGCGCCTCGGCGTCGAACTGGTCCGGGCTGCCACCCGCGACGACCAGCGGAGCGTCCATGACGCCGAGCATCCACGGCTCGTCGAGCACGACCGCGCGACCGGTGCTCACCACCGCGCCCGACACGGACCGCACCATCTCCGGCGGGTCCAACTCGGACGGATCGACCACGCCCGCGGACACGGCCTCGCTCAGCGCCCGGTGGGCGCGCAACGCCGTTCCCGCGCGGATCGCGCGGTCCGGATCGCCGAGGCGTTCCAGCAGGTCTTCGGCGTCGTCACCGTCGTCGATGCGCAACTCGGCGCGGACACCGGCCAACCGCAGCGCCTCGGCATCCAGGTCGACGTCGGGAACCGGGTCGTAGACGCCGGCGAGCTCGTCGGCGTCCGGCAACCGCCAGTGCCGCGGCGGGTGCCCTTCGATCAGCGCGCAGCGGGCGATCCACCAGGCCGAGTAGCCGTGCGGTTCGCGCAGCGCGCGCAGCGTCTCCGGGTCCCGGGTGAGCAGGCTGATCGCCTCGGGCCACGCGTCGTCGGCGACCAGGTCCAGGTCGCGGATGCCGACGAAGCGGGCCGGCGGCCACTCCTCGGGCCGGTCGGCCTCCTGCTCGGCCCACCACTGGTGCGAGTCGGGGAACTTCTCGTCGGCCTCCACGGGATCGTCCTCGACGTGCACGCCGAAGCCGTCCAGGACGCCGATCGAGGTCAGCAGTTCGGTCGGCCAGCGCTGCGCGACCTCGTCGTCGAGCACCGACAGCGGAGCTCCTTCGCCGAGGTGCTCGGTGTCGATGACCGACAGCAGCGCTGCCTCGGGCAGCAGGAGTTCGTCGGCGCGGCGGAAGTCGCCCTCGTCGTCGGGCAGCGCCAGCGCGCCCAGCCAGTCGCGCGACCGGGACTCCTCGACCAGCTTCAGCACGGCCTCGGCCAGCGGACGCACGTCGACTCCGGCCAGCGCGTCGGACACGCTGCTGCGCACGGCTTCCGCCAGCGGCGGGGCGTCGAGCAGCTCAGCCGGTCCCGCCGGGTGGGCGCCGAGCTTCTCCAGCAGCGGGTGGGTGGCGTCGGGATGCGCGATGCGCAGACCCGAGATGTCCAAGGTGGACAGCAGCGCGGCCGGGTCGAGATCGCTCTCCGGGTGGCTGAGCAGCACGTCGCGCACACCGCTGACGGTGCGGCCGTCGGCCAGCGGCACCGGCAGCGCGGTGAACTCCTCGCGGGCCTGCGGATCGGATTCCTCGAACGGCGCCAAGGCCTCGTAGAGCCGGTACCACCAGCGCGGTTCGCGCCCCAGCCCGGTGACGGCCTCGACGATCTCGGCGGCGCCGAGCCTGCGGACCTCCAGGGCGTGCAGCGAACGGCGATGCCGGGCGTCGGAGAGCTGCGGGTCCAGCAAACCGGGAACGACGTCGTCGAGCAGCTCCACCAGCTCGGCCGAGACGTACTCCAGGGCGCGGGCTTCCAGCGGCGCGATCGGCTTGTCCCCCGCCCCGGGCAGCCAGGTCGAGACCCGCAGCCGGTCGTTGACGCCCTGCCGCAGCTTGTCGTCCACATCGGACAGCGGGAACCCGGGCAGCGGCACCAGCGCGGTGCGGTGCTCGCCGGGCAGCTTGTCGACCAGCGCCGGGTAGCACTCGGCGGCGAAGGTCAGCACCTCGTCGGTGGCGGGCGAGGCCGCCGCACGACGTCGGTCCGCCTCGACCGGAACGCTGGCCAGCAGCCGCGCGGGCAGCGACAGCCGCTCCTCGGTCGGGGTCGGGCTGTGCAGCACGTCCTCGGCCAGCGGGATCGGCACGCCCTCGGAATCCAGCGGAACGGCCCAGGTGACCTGCCACTGCGCGGTCGAACGGCTCTCCGCGCCCAGCCCGGCCAGCACCGACTGGCTCAGCGCGCCGGACGCGCGGTGCACCAGCCAGCGATCGCTGCGCGACGGGCCGTGCACCACGACCCGGTCGGTGTCCTCGTCGACGCGGCGCCAGGTCTGGCGACCGATCCGGATCTCGCTCAGCGCGGGCAGCGCCAGCAGCAGCCCGGGGACCTGGTCGGTGCACGAGTCCAGCAGCGCGGCCGCGTCCACTTCGGAGCGCAGCGGCAGCCGGACCTCGGTGGTGAACCCCTCCGGCGGGGCGCCGTCGACCTCCCACGGCAGCCGCAGCACCGGAACGGCGCCTTCGCGGCGGGACAGCTCCTCGGCCGGTCCGGGCAGCTGCGCGGCGGCCTGGCGGGTGCGCTCGGCGGAGAACGCCACGCCACCCGAGGTCGACAGCACGCTGGGTTCCTCGGACACCGCGAGCACGGCGGCGAACCCGACGCCGAAGCGGCCGACCGAGGCGCCGTCGCGCTTGGCCGACGCGCGCAGCGAGGCCAGCGCGGCCACGCCCTCGGCGGTCAGCGGCGCACCGGTGTTGGCCACCCGCAGCTCGTCGTCGACGAGCTCGACGCTCAGCACACCGTCGGAGCCCGCGGCGTCGGCCGCGTTCTGGGCGAGCTCGACCAGCAGGCGTTCGCGGTAGCCGCCGAGGCGCAGGTCCTCTTCGGCGTTGGCGTCTTCCCGGAACCTGGTCGGCGAGGTCTCCCAGGACTGCAACACTGCGCGCCGCAGTCCGACCGCGCCGAAGCGGTCCGGCTCGCTCACCCGCGCTCCGTGCTGCGCGGTTCGAACTCCAGCGTGGCGTCGTCGTAGACGATCTCGGCGACCGGGACGGTGGACGAGACGTCCACGTCGACCTCGGAGTGCGCGCCGCAGCCGAACTCGACGCTGACCACGCGGCCGTCGGCAGGGGCGAACTCGTTGGCGCAGACTCCGAACGCGCCGCCCATCGAACCGGACAGCTTCAGGAAGAAGCCGCAGGTCCCGCAGGCCGCGGGCGCGAGCTTCGCGGTGTCGGCGCCCGGACCGAAGTCGCCGGAGAACCAGCGCTCGGCCGCGTCCGCGCGGCCTTCGAAGCTGAGCACCCGCTTGCGGCCGAAGCCGACCTCCTTGGCGACGTCGCCGAACTGCTCGTCGTCGCTGGTCAGGTGGCCGGGAGCCAGCCGCGGGTCGTCTGGGCTGGTCGGCAGCAGATCACCGGCACCGAGGTCGCCCGGCTGGACGCGGTCGCGCCACGGCACCCAGTCCGGCGCCGTCAGCGCCGTGGGACCGGGGAGCAGCACGACCTCGCTGACCGTCACCGGCGCGCCCTCGCCGACGCTGGCGACCGTCACGGCCCAGCGCCAGCCGACGTACCCGGGGTAGTTCGACTCGAAGTAGTGCGTGACGGCGTGCGGCCCCTCGGCCTCGACGCCGACGTGCGCGCCGACCGGGGAGGACGCGCTCTCGGCGACGTCGTCCCCCGTGGTGTCCAGCGTCAGGACCGGCGAGCCGATCGGGTCGTCACCAGGGCGGGCCTCGTCCTCCGCAGCAGCTCGGGCGACGTCCTCGGCCGCCGCGAGCTCCGGGTTCAACGGCTCGGCCGCAGGCTGCCCGGCGTCGTCGTACGGGGCATCCGCGCCTGGGCTGGTCATCGGAGCAGGCATAGGCGTCACATGCTCGATTGTGCCGTACGCGCTCGACGCCGCAGTCGGCTGTGTCGCTGCGGAGGCCGCAGGACCGCTGATCCGGAGCGGAGTAGCACTCGGAGTGATCGGGCGTGTCAAGCTTTCGGGGTGCGACTTGCTCAGACTGGACGTCTCTTGTGCGGCGTGCTGCTCACCATCGTGGTCGGGGTTGCGTGTGCGCCGCAGGTACCAGCGCAGCACGACGGCCAGGACGACCGCGAGCAAACCGATCAGGGCGTAGGGCACGCGGGAAGCCTGCCACACCTTCGAGTCGAGGTGATCAACGTGCTCCCGCACGACCGCTCCTCGTTCACTCAGGGTCTGGAAATCGCTGGTGAGACCCTCTACGAAGGCACCGGCCTGCGCGGTTCCTCGGCGTTGCGCGCGGCCGACCCGCTGAGCGGTTCGGTGCGGCACGAGGTCCGGCTGCCCGCCGAGTTCTTCGGTGAGGGGATCACCGTCACGGGTGACCGTATATGGCAGCTCACCTGGCAGGAAGGGGTTGCTTTCGAGCGAGATCGCGAGAGCCTCCGCGAACTCCGCCGAGTGGAGTACCCGGGTGAGGGCTGGGGGCTGTGCTTCGACGGGCGGCGACTGGTGATGAGCGACGGCAGCGACGAGCTGACCTTCCGCGACCCGGCGACGTTCGCGCAGGTCGGTGAGGTGTCGGTGACGCGGGAGGGCTCGCCGGTCGAGGAGCTCAACGAGCTGGAGTGCGCCGGCGGCCAGGTGTGGGCCAACGTGTGGGGCAGCGACGAGATCATGCGGATCGATCCGGCGAACGGGCAGGTCACGGCGGTCGTGGACGCCGAGGGGTTGCTGCCGCCCGAGCAGCGGGCCGGGGCCGACGTGCTCAACGGCATCGCGGCCGTGCCCGGCACCGACGAGTTCCTGATCACCGGGAAGAACTGGCCGTCGACGTTCCGGGTCCGCTTCGTGCCCGGCGATCGCTAGAGCGAGTGATCTAGACCTCTATTTTGTCGCCTGATCGTGTCCAGCTGTATTTCTGGGCGGCTTTCCGCCTCCTTATTCGTGAGGGCGTTGCGGCTGAGGCCCGAACGGGCTTCGCCGCAACCCGGTCCGGGCGAGAGGAGGTGGTGCAGGATGGCTGACATGGGGATGCGTGGACGTGACCAGCACTCGGACGAGCCGCAGGGCCGTCCGGGCTGGGGCGCCGGGCAGCGCGGGAAGCGCGGTTGGTACGCCGACCAGCAGCGGTCCGGACAGCGGTTCGAACCGCCGCTCCAGGACGCCGACGAGCGCCGTTATCCCTGGCAGGAGGACCCGGACTACGACCCCTCGCGCGGTGGGACGAGTCCGCTTCCGCCGCTGCCCGAGGACCACACCGCCGCACCCGACGAGGAGGAACCCGAACCCGAGCAGCCCCGGGGTGCGCCGCCGCCGAAGAAGCTGACGGTCACCCGGGTGGCCGCGTGGCGCAGCCGGGACCTGACGCAGCGGATGGTGCGGCTGTTCTTCTCGCTGGCCCACGCCGACGGCGCCGACCGCTCCGGGCTGGCCAAGTTCACCTACGCGTGGATGGGCAACTACGCGGTCGACGCGGCGATGGCCGTCGCGCTGGCCAACACGCTGTTCTTCTCCGCGGCCACGGCCGAGAGCAAGGACAAGGTCGCGCTCTACCTGCTGATCACGGTCGCGCCGTTCGCGGTGATCGCGCCGGTGATCGGTCCTGCCCTGGACCGGTTGCAGCAGGGCAGGCGGCTCGCGCTGGCCGCGTCCTTCGCGGTGCGCGTCGTGCTGGCCGCGGTGATGGCGCTGAACTTCAACAGCTGGCTGCTCTACCCGGCGGCGCTGGGCTGCATGGTGCTGTCGAAGTCCTTCGGCGTGCTCAAGGCCGCGATGACGCCGCGGGTGCTGCCCGGTCAGATCACGCTGACCAAGGCGAACTCGCGGCTCACCGCCTTCGGCCTGGCCGCGGGCGGCGTGTTCGGCGCGATCGCATCCGGCTTCGCCTGGCTGTGGGGGTCCGAGGGCGCGCTGTGGTTCATGGCCGCGATGGCCGCCGCCGGGGTGTGGCTGTGCCTGCGGATCCCGGGCTGGGTGGAGAGCACCGAGGGCGAGGTGCAGACCTCGCTGGGCGATCCGGGGCGGTCGCGCAAGGTGCCGCTGACCGGTCACGTCGTGGTGGCGCTGTGGGGCAACGGCGGGATCCGGGTGCTGACCGGTTTCCTGACGCTGTTCGCCGCGTTCGTGATCAAGCACAACACCCAGCACGAACCGGCCATGCAGCTGGTGCTGCTGGGCCTGGTCGGCGGCGCGGCCGGGGTCGGCAGCTTCCTGGGCAACGGGCTGGGTTCGCGGATGACCTTCGAGAAACCCGACCGGTTGATCATCAGCTGCCTGGGCGCCGCGCTCGCCGTGGCGACCTGCGCCGCGGTGCTGGCCGGTCTGCCCTTGGCGGTGATCGTCGGCCTGGTCGGCGCGACCGCCTCCGCCCTGGCCAAGGTCTGCCTGGACGCGGTCATCCAGCGCGACATGCCGGAGGCCTCGCGGGCCTCGGCGTTCGGCCGATCGGAAACGATCCTGCAGCTGAGCTGGGTCTTCGGCGGCGCGCTCGGCGTGCTGCTGCCACCGGTGTACTGGATCGGGTTCCTGGTGATCGCCGCGCTGCTGGCCCTGGTCCTGGCGCAGACGATCCTGCGCGGGCGCGGCGGCACGCTGGTCCCGGCGATCCCGCTGCGGTCGCTGTCGCGACGGCGGAGACGTTCGGCTGACGCACCGGCCACCGCCCGTTCGAGTGCCGGGTCGTAGGCTCTGGCCGTGCATCGTGGACTGAAGCCGCTGCTGGCAGTGGCCGCCGTCGGGCTCGCCGCCGGCTGCTCCTCCCCCAGCCAACCGCAGGTGACCTTCTACTCGCACGGGAACGCGGTGGCGGTCGAGGCCGCCCAGTTCTGCGACCCGACCGGTCAGGAGTGCTCGCCCCCGAAGCCGGAGGCTGTCGGTGAGCTGCGCATGGTCGGTCGCGACCCGCTGCAGATCTCGGTGCCGGCGGAGGTCGCCGGTGCACCGTGGCAGGTGGTGTTCCTCTACCGCGGGCTCAACGGCCAGGAGCTCGACGGCCGCAGCCCGGTGTTCACGCCGGACTCGCGCCACTCCTACACGCTGCAACTGCCACCGGACGGCGCCCGCATCGAGCACGTCGAGGTCCAGCAGTTCTCAGCGGTGCTGAGCCAGGGCGCCGACGGCGGGGTCGACTTCGGCATCGGCGGCAGCTGGGTCCTCAACGTCAAGCAGTGACCGCTCGCCGTCGCGGGTTCTGACACGTCCTCCGGGGAGGACAGCCGACGCGCATCGGCTCCCGGCCCAGAAGGCGTGTCAGATTCCGCTTACCGCACGGCTTCGCTCGGACGACCGCGGATTGCGCAGACCGATCAGTTCCCGCCGGGATCGAGTTCCCGCGCGACCGCTCGGACGACCTCGCCGATGCGCTTGGCGGTCTTGCGGTCGGGGTAGCGGCCTCGCTGCAGGTCCGGCTGAACCTTGAGCTCGAGGAGCTTGATCATGTCCTCGACCATGCCGTGCAACTCATCGGCGGGACGTCGGCGCGCCTCGGTGACCGAGGGCAGCGGGTCCAGTAACTTGACCTTCAACGCCTGCGGGCCGCGTCGGCCCTGCGCCATGTCGAAGTCGACGCGCTGGCCGGTCTTGAGCGCATCCACACCAGATGGCAACGCGGAGGAACGCACGTACACGTCCTCCCCGCCATCCTGGGTCAGGAAGCCGAAGCCCTTGTCCGAGTCGAACCACTTGACCCTGCCGGTCGGCACTGTCCTCACCGTTCCCTGTCGAATGCGCTGACCCGTTGACCGGGTCACGATCTCCCTGCCGTTCTTCCCACCGCGACGCGGCAACAGCCCCGTCACGACGAAAGCGCCCCGTTAACGCCACGCAGGTGCGCGCGCCGGGACGCGTCCTACCAAGCGTACCGCGAAGGTGGACGAAATCACCCATCCTTATGGGCCAAGGCCGGTTGCCAGGCACAGCATTGGTGTGAATACGCTGCTCACATGGCGAGCAGCTCACCAAGATCAGCAGTCCTCCCGATCTCGATCGCGATGTTCGGCATCGGGCTGCTGGCCATCGTCTTGATCTTCGCGCTGTTCGCGACCGGCCATCAAGACCTGCCGGCGTGGATCAGCATCGTCGCGCTGCTGTGCCCGGCCGGGTTGATCTTCGGCGTGATCGCGACCGTGGTCCGCGCCCGCCGGCACTAGGTTCCGTCGGGGGTGCGGGACTCAGCCGCGTTCTAGACGCGGGTCGCCAGCCAGGCCGGGAACTCCGAGAGGTCGTCCAGCGCGACGTCGGCACCGGCTTCGCTGAGCTCGGCGGCCGAGTAGGGCCCCGTGGCCACGCCCACCGCGATCGCTCCGGCGGTGTGACCGCCGACGATGTCGCCGAAGTGGTCGCCCACGTAGATGTCGGCGCCCTCGGCCAGCAGCACCTCGCCCTTGCCCGCGCCGAACACGCCACCGGCGAGCCGGTCGACGCTCCAGCCCAGGACTTTGAGGTGCAGCGCGGCGTTGGGCTCGTACTTGCCGGTGACCACCAGGGTCCGGCCACCGGCGGCGCGCACGGCCTCCAGGGCTTCGGCCGCGCCGGGCAGCGCGACCGTTTCGTCGATCACGACGGTCGGGTAGATCGAGCGGAAGTGGGCGGCGAGGCGCTTGACCATCGGCTCGTCGAAGCCGTATCCGCGCAGCACGTCCTCCAGCGGCGGCCCGAGGTGTGCGGCGAAGTGCTCCCCGTCGAGCCGGGTGCCGAACTCCTCGTTGAGTGCGTCGAAGGCCCGAACCATGCCGGGCCGCGGGTCGATGAGGGTCATGTCCAGGTCGAATCCGACCGTGAGTGCGCTGCTCTCGTCCATCATCTTCACCTTACGGACACGCTCCGACCGGCCTTGACGCGAAACTGTCCAGTACCGAAACTAGGGGTAACACACCTCACATCCCGGCGAGCTGGAGTCGTTCAATGACGAGCACGCACACCGCCCAGCGCGAGAGCTTCCACTCCCTGCGAGCCAACGGCCTGAACTGGGAATCGCTCCCGCTGCGACTGTTCAACAAGGGCAACGCGAAGTTCTGGAACCCCGCCGACATCGACTTCAGCCAGGACGCCGAGGACTGGCAGAACCTCACCGACGACGAGAAGCAAGGCGTGGCCGGGCTGTGCGCGCAGTTCATCGCCGGGGAAGAAGCCGTCACGCAGGACCTCCAGCCGTTCATGGCCGCGATGGCCGCCGAGGGGCGCTTCGGCGACGAGATGTACCTGACGCAGTTCTGCTTCGAGGAGGCCAAGCACACCCAGGTGTTCCGGCTCTGGATGGACGCCGTCGGGCTCACCGAGGACCTGCACGAGTACGTCGCCGAGAACCCCGGCTACCGGGAGATCTTCTACAAAGCCCTGCCCGAGACGCTGCAGGCGCTGCACACCGACCCCGGCCCCGAGAACCAGGTCCGCGCTTCGGTCACCTACAACCACGTCGTGGAAGGGACCCTCGCGCTCACCGGCTACTACGCGTGGCACAAGATCTGCGTGAGCCGGGGGATCCTGCCGGGCATGCAGCAGGTCATCAAGCGCATCGGCGACGACGAGCGCAGGCACATGGCCTGGGGCACCTTCACCTGCCGCAGGCACGTGGCCGCCGACGAGACCAACTGGTCGGTGGTCGAGGACCAGATGGCCGCGCTGCTGCCGCACGCCATCGCGCAGGTCCAGTGGAGTCCGGCGGACGCTCCCGAGGAGCTGCCGTTCGCGCTCGACAAGGAGGAGCTCACCGCCTACGCCTCCGACCGCGCGACCAGGCGCCTGGGCGCGATCTCCAGTGCGAGGGGCATGCCGCTCGCCCAGATCGACGTCGACGCCGAACCGGAGGCCCTCGAAGATCGCTTCGGCGCCGAAGACGCCGCTGAGCTGGAAAAGCTCCGCGGATGACGCGAGCGGGGTGGCGGTTTCAACCCGAAACCTCCACCCCGCTGGAGCTCCCCAAGGGACCCGGAATACCGCAGTAATCCGGAACCCGATTACTGCGGTATTCCGGGTCCTGATTACTGCGGTGTTCCGGGTCTCCGACGTGCTAGAGGTCGAGGAGGCGGCGGGCTTCTTCGCGCATCTCGACCTTGCGGACCTTGCCCGTGACCGTCATCGG